>NZ_CP016604.1:1800000-2019124 GCF_009684715.1 Otariodibacter oris
CTGTTATTCATCACAATTCTCTTATTCAGCTATTAAAAATTTTACTTATTTTTACCATAAAAATTCAGTAATGTTGACAAAATTTATACGCTTTTGTAGAATCGATCACGTTGTTGCACAGCGAAATGAGAACCGTTGCTACAATAAGGAATTCGTAAAGAATTACCGTAATGCTCTGCTCCTTAGGACTTCGGTTCTAAGGAGCATCATTTTATCTACTCTATCCAATTTCCACCCAACCTAACAAGCGGTCACTTTCTGAAAAAAATTTGCAAAATCAAATTTATCGCGGTAATTTCTGACATTTAGGGCAATAAAAACTGTTTCTTTGCCCGATTACTTTGGATTCGATGATTGAGCCACAATCGTAGCACTCCTGCCCTTTTCTACCATAAACTTTTAGTACTTGAGCAAAATAACCGGGTTTTCCGTCTGGTTGGATAAAATCTTTTAAGGTCGTTCCACCCTGTATAATTGCTTTCGTCAGTACATCTTTAATCACTTTGACTAATCGTTCTGCTTGCTTCGGTTTCAGATTTTGTGTCGCCATATCGGGATGAAGTCCCGCCATAAAGAGCGATTCACACGCATAAATATTCCCAACCCCAACCACTACGGCATTATTCATAATGAAATTTTTTATGGCGACGGTTTTATTGCGACTTTGTTTATAGAGGTAATCCGCATTAAACTCATCAGAAAGTGGTTCTAGTCCTAGTTTCTTGAGCAACTCAGCCTCTTCCGCTTTATTCGCCCATAACCACGCACCAAATTTACGCGGATCGTTATAACGTAAAATCGTGCCATTTGTGGTCACTAAATCCACATGATCGTGTTTACCGATTTCTTTTTCAGTTTCGGTATTTAATATACCTAATGAACCAGACATACCTAAGTGAATGAGAATATCGCCTTTATCTGTGTGAATAATAAGATACTTAGCACGACGATAAATATTGAGAATATTTGCGCCATCCATTGCTGATAGTTGATCACTCACAAGCCAACGTAACTGTTTTTGTCGGATAATAATTTGCTTAATAGTCTGCCCAACTAAATAGGGTGAAACACCGCGAACACTGGTTTCAACTTCGGGTAATTCAGGCATATATCCTCCAATATAAAACTGATAAATGTACTCTTATCATAACAAATTTACACACACTGACACGTTGAAATATACAAATAAAAAAGCACTCTCAAAATCTTTGGGAGTGCTTTTTAAGTTTAAAATCTAATTATAAAATTATTCAGTTTTCATTGCCTTAGCAATAACAAATCCAACCACTAAACCTACTACTGCAAATGGTAGCCATTCCATTGAATATTCTTTTAATGGTAAGCCATTAACAAATTCAACACCTGCAACAGAAAGGATTGAAACGACAGTTACTAAACCAAGTGCAAAACGTAACGCAAGTAATGGCAATTTAATAAATAAATTGACTAATAATAATGCCATAATTGTCATTGAAATTGGGTAAAGCACTAATAATACAGGTACAGATTTACTGATTACTGCACTTAATCCTTGATTTGAAAGCACAAAACTAATTAAAACAAATAAAATCGCATAGGCTTTATAAGAAATTTTAGGGAAGATTTCATTAAAGTATTCGCTGACCGCCACAACTAATCCAATCGATGTGGTTAAACAAGCTAAAGACACAATGATACCTAAGATCATGCGACCAAATTCACCGAAAGCTTGAGCCGTTACAGTATTTAAAATATAAGTACCAATATCTTGACCATTTGTTTTAAGTTCAGCAACCGTTTCTGCAGGTAATGCTGAGTGGTTACCAATCCAACCTAAAGAAATATAAATAAATCCTAAAGCCACTGCTGCTATAATCCCTGCACCAATGGTTTGTTTAATAAGTTTAGTTTGATTACTTGTTTTTGCTTTAATCGCATTTAATACAATGACCGAGAAAGCTAAGGAAGCTAACGCATCCATAGTTAAATAGCCCTCTAAAATACCTTGAACAAAGCTATTTTGTTCAATGGCTGGTGTCGATACGACTAACTCGTTATTAGAGAGCAAGAAATAAGCTTTCACAACTAATGCAATAATTGCAACAAGTAACACTGGCGTTAAAATCGAACCGATGCGATCTACTACTCTAGAAGGGTTTAAACTGATCCAAAGCGTAATACCAAAATAAATCACTGTAAATACCAGTAATGATACCGTTGTTGATTCGCCAATAAATGGAATAATTGCCATTTCATAGGCGGTTGCACCAGTACGAGGAATTGCAAAGAATGGACCAATCGCTAAATAAATTGCCACTAAGAATACGATTGAAAACCACGGATGGACTTTATTTAATGCTTCTTTATAGCCACCTTCATAGAAAGCACCAATAATAATACCTAATAACGGTAAACCTACGCCTGTGACAACGAAACCAATAATCGCTGTCCAAAAGTGTTCTCCGCTTTCTAATCCCAGTTTGGGTGGAAAAATAAGATTACCTGCGCCAAAGAAGATGGCGAATAACATAAAACCAATGATGAGTGTGTTTTTTTTCATAAGAGTAATGTCTCACTAATTATTCTTCTATTTTGGGAAGAAATTAAAAAATAAAAGAATCGAATTCTACAAATTGCAAAATTCGATTCCAAAACGACCGCTTATTATTTTGCGGTTAGTTCATATACAAGCCACCATTCACATGAATAGTTTCACCTGTAATATAGCCTGCATCTTCAGATGCTAAAAAAGCGACTGCTTTCGCAATATCCTTTGCTTGTCCCAACTGACCAGCTGGAATTTGACTTAAAATAGCATTTTTTTGCTCGTCTGTTAATTCTTCTGTCATATCTGTTGCAATAAAACCCGGTGCAACAACATTTACAGTGATACCACGAGATGCGACTTCTTTTGCTAATGCTTTTGAGAAACCGACTAAACCTGCTTTTGCTGCACAGTAGTTTGTTTGCCCTGGATTGCCACTTGACCCAACAACTGAACCGATAGTCACAATACGACCATGACGTTTTTTCATCATTGAACGTAACATTGCTTTAGATAGACGATAAACTGACGTTAAATTTGTTTGGATAATGTCAAACCATTCATCATCTTTCATTCGCATTAATAAATTATCACGGGTGATCCCTGCGTTATTCACTAAAATATCAATATCGCCAAACTCAGCTTTAATGTGAGCAAGCACTTGCTCAATTGATTCTTCATCAGCCACATTCAATACAAGTCCTTTACCCTTTTCGCCTAAATAAGCAGAAATAGTTTCCGCTCCTTTTTCTGATGTCGCTGTACCAATAACAAAAGCCCCTTTAGCCACTAACTCTTCTGCGATTGCTTTACCAATACCACGGGTTGCACCCGTTACTAATGCGATTTTATTTTGCATATTTAACTCTCTACCTTTTTCTTATTTTAATTAAAAACTCACTGCATCTAATGAAGCTACGTCATTGACTGCTTGTGCTGAAATATCAGCCACAATACGTTTTGCCAATCCCGTTAACACTTTATTTGGCCCAATTTCATAAAGTGTTGTCACACCTGCTTCCGCCATTTTTTCTACCACTTCAGTCCAACGCACAGGGCTATATAATTGACGAATTAAGGCATCACGAATCGCATCTGCTTCATTCTCAATCGCAACATCCACATTATTAATCACTGGTACAAGCGGTCGGGAAAATTGAATATTTTGCAATGTTTCTGCCAGTTTATCCGCGGCTGGTTTCATTAATGCACAATGTGAGGGAACGCTCACTGCTAATGGTAATGCACGTTTAGCTCCTGCTTCCTTACATAAAGCCCCCGCTTTTTCTGCCGCTGTTTTTGTTCCTGCAATCACAACTTGCCCTGGTGAGTTAAAGTTTACCGCTGAAACGATTTCACCTGTTTCTTGTTGAGCTTGTTCGCACGCTTTGATAATTGATTCATTATCTAATCCAATAATAGCAAACATTGCCCCTGTACCCGCTGGTACAGCTTCTTGCATTAACTGACCACGCAATTCCACTAATTTAATCGCATCTTGGAAATCTAATGCACCTGAGCAAACTAAGGCAGAATATTCACCCAAGCTATGCCCTGCCATTACTGTTGGGTTATGTTCTGGGAATTTTTCTTGCCATACTCGGAAAAGCGCCACAGAGGCAGCAAGTAATGCAGGTTGAGTACGATGAGTTTGATTTAATTCTGTTGCTTCACCATTTTGAACTAAATCCCATAAATCATAACCAAGCACTTCACTCGCTCGTTGAAAAGTTTGTTCAATTACGGGATATACAGGTGCTAAATCAGCTAACATACCAATTGCTTGTGAACCTTGCCCCGGAAATACCATTGCAAATTTAGACATTATTTTTTCCTTTTAAATTTTTGCAAAACAAATGCGATATCTCACCGCTTGTTTAATCTGCTGAATAATAAAGTTTACCAATTTCAATTTTTTGGCGACCATTTGCTTCACGCCATTTGTTTGTATCTCGAAGTGAGTAAACGCATCCACAATATTCTTGTTGATAAAAATGCTCACGTTTACTGATTTCAATCATACGTTGTGAACCGCCACCTTTACGCCAGTTGTAGTCCCAATAAACTACATCATCATATTTTTCTGCTGCACGATGACCGCATCCATTGATTTGGTTCATATCTTTCCAACGAGAAATGCCTAAACAGCTTGTGAATACAGGGAAACCATGTTCATGAGCATATTCTGCGGCTTTTTCAAAACGCATATCAAAGCACATGGTGCAACGAATACCACGTTCTGGCTCATTTTCCATTCCTTTAGCTCGATCGAACCAATTTTGACGGTCATAATCGGCATCAATAAATGGAATACCCCATTTTTCTGCGAAACGGATATTCTCTTCTTTACGGATTAAATATTCTTTGAGTGGGTGAATATTTGGATTGTAGAAATAGATGGTAAATTCAATACCAGAAGCATGAATTGCTTCCATCACCTCGCCAGAGCAAGGCGCACAGCAAGAGTGGAGTAATAATTTATTATGCCCATCGGGTAGAGAAAGTTTCTCACGGACAAAAGGTGCGTTAGGATCTTTGCCCTTACGCGTTTTTTTTACTGGTGCTTGTCTTTGTTCTGTCATTATTTTTCCTAATAAGCACGATCGACGGAGAGATAAGCTAAAGAAACTAAAGCTTGTTTATAGTCACTTTCAGGTAACATCGCAATCGCATCCACTGCCTTTTTTGCTTCTTCTTTCGCGCGTTGCATTGCGTAATCAAGTGATCCATGTTCCGCCATAATCGCTAAAATTTCATCTAAGGCTTCACGTTTTCCGCCTTGTTCAATCGCTTCTCGAATGAGTGCAGATTGTTGTTCATTACCGTGACGCATTGCGTGTAATAATGGTAATGTTGGTTTACCTTCGGCGAGATCATCGCCAATATTTTTACCTAATTTTTCCGCATTGGCACTGTAATCTAAAATATCATCAACTAATTGGAAAGCTGTTCCTAAGTATCTGCCATAATCTTTTAATGCGGTAACGCCTTTTTCATCAGCGCCTGCAACGATTGCCGCACATTGTGTAGAGGCTTCAAATAAACGGGCAGTTTTACTGTAAATCACCTGCATATAATTTTCTTCAGTAATATCAGGATCATTCACATTCATTAATTGTTGAACTTCCCCTTCGGCAATCACATTCGTTGCATCTGACATCACTTGTAAAACTTCAAGGGATTTCAAACTCGTCATCATTTGGAACGCACGAGTATAAATAAAGTCTCCCACAAGCACGCTTGCAGCATTACCAAATTCAGCATTCGCTGTTGCTCGGCCACGACGCATATCAGATTCATCAACCACATCATCATGCAATAACGTTGCGGTATGAATAAATTCCACAAAAGCTGCACAAGTAATATGCTGAGTACCTTTGTACCCCAAAGCATTCGCTGATAAAACTGCAATTAATGGGCGAATGCGTTTTCCCCCTGCACTCACAATGTAGTGCCCTAATTGATTAATTAGAACAACATCTGAACTTAGCTGTGAAAGGATAGCTTGATCGACCGCCTGCATGTCAATTTTAGCTAGTGCAGAAATTTGTTCCTGTGTAAGTTGTTTTGTCATCAGTATGATCTTTATATAAGTGTATAAAATAAGATAGGATTTTACCCTAATGTGTATAAGGCTTCAAAATAAGATTTACTAAAAATTACTGTTCCGATGAGGAAATACGAAAAAGGGAATAGCCTATTCCCTTTTAAAATTCATCTTTATTCGTTGTCATCGCTTTGAGGAATAGGTTCCACTCTCGCAAGTTTAACCATATTATCACTCACTTCTAATACGATAACTTTCAAATTAAACAGTGTAAATTCAACGCCTTCATCTGGAATTTTTTCCAAATGCTCAACAATCAATCCGTTGAATGTTCTCACCTCATCAACTGGCAAATGCCAATTAAAGAGCTTGTTTAAATCACGTAAATTAGCCGATCCTTCAATTAGAACCGTACCATCTGATTGTGGCTGGACCTCTTCCTCTAAGGTTGGTGCAGCAGAAGTGGTAAACTCCCCGACAATTTCTTCGAGAATATCTTCAAGGGTCACTAACCCTTTTATATCGCCATATTCATCAACCACTAACCCGATTCTTTCTTTGTTCGATCTAAAGTTCATTAGCTGAGTAGTCAGTGGCGTATCTTCAGGAATAAAGTACGCTTCATCAACGGCTCTTACGAGCATTTCTTTGGTAAATTCATTTCTGTCTAGCATTAAACGAAACGCTTCTCTAACCCGTAAGATGCCAAGAATGTTATCCATATTGCTCTTATAGATCACAACCCTTGCATGAGCAGCCCCCGTTAATTGACGCATGATCGATTTCCAATCATCATCAATATCAATCCCACCGATGTCATTACGTGGAACCATAATGTCATCCACGGTTACTTTTTCCATATCTAAAATGGACACTAACATTTCTTGGTGAGCACTTGGAATAAAACGCCCTGCTTCTAATACTACACTGCGTAGTTCTTCTGCACTTAATCCCGCTTTTTCTGATTTACGGATACGCAGTAATTTCATTAATCCGCTGATTACCAAATTCATTAAAAAAACAACGGGTAATAATAAACGTCTTAATGGTAATAAAATATAACTCGCCGTAAAGCCCACTTTTTCTGGATAAATTGCTGCAATCGTTTTAGGTAGAATTTCAGCAAAAACAAGCATGACTAAAGTTAGCAAGCCTGTTGCAATGGCAACACCTGCATCACCAGACAATCGCATACCAATCATGGTGGCAATAGCAGAAGCAACAATATTTACTAAGTTATTACAGATTAAAATTAAACTCAGTAAGATATCTGTTTTTGCTAATAATTTTTCTGTTTGTTTAGCGCCACGATGACCTTGTTGTGCTAAATATCGCATGCGATAGCGATTTAATGACATTAAACCTGTTTCAGAACTAGAGAAGAAACCAGATAAGACAAGAAGAATAGCTAATGCGATAAATAAGCTACTCAGGGGGATACTTTCCAATGCAATATTCCTATATTGATTAAACGAACAAGCGGTAAGATCTTCGATATTTTTCGCAAAATATAGTTGTTATCTCACCGCTTCCTAAGGTACTAGACTAAGCAACTAGACCAATCTACTGCCAAAATAGGCAACAGTAAGGAGCATGATACCCGAAATTGAATAAATTAGCACCCGATTTCCACGCCAATGTAACTTCCATAATCCTAAAAGTAAAATGCTATACACTATCCAAGCAATAAAAGAAAAAATTGCTTTGTGAATATGTTCTGGCGCAAAAAAATCATGTAAATAAATCATACCTGTCACAAGTGTAACTGTGAGTAAGGCTTGAGCAATTAATATTAACATAAAGAAATGACGCTCTACTGTCATTAAAGGGGGCAGTAAAGGTGAAAAACTCATTTTTTTACGTTTTAGGCGAGAATCTAACCATTTCTGCTCTATCGCATAGAGTAACGCCATAAAGAATAATGCATAAGACAAAATGGCAATAGATAAATGAAAAAGCAATCCTGTATTTTCGGTTAATTGTTTAACCACAGAACCTGATATAAAACTAGATAAAGCAACGGATACGATACCTAATGCGTAGATGATAGATAATGGTAACCAAACTGTTTTCCAACGAGGTAATGCTAATGTAGCGATAAAACTTAAACTCAAGCTAATCATGGATGAAACATTCATAACAGTGAAGTTTTGCCCTTCGCCAACGAAGAAAAGTTGAGATAAATTAATTAAGTGAAAAATAACCGCAACAGATCCCAATCCTAATACCGCTTTGATATTCAGCATTTTACTGGTATCAATATGAGCAAGGGTTGGCACAATCCACAATAATGCACCTAAATACGCCACAATGGCTAAAATCGCAAATAACATATTGGTTACTCTATAAATAAGAATAGTTTTTAACTAGATACAACGTTATCAGTTTTCGTCTTTTTTGGCTATAAAGAACAAAGGATTTCATTAGATAGACAAAAAAATAAATGCTATCAACCTTTAATTAGTAGATTAATTTCTTCTGGTATAACTTTCGGCTCTGGTACAAAAATCTGTTTATGCCGTTGTAATTCGCCTTTCTCTAAGACGATACTGCTTTTAGGTACTTTAAATAATTTACTAAGATATTTAAGTAAGTGAGCATTTGCTTTGCCATCAATCGGTGGTGCAGTAATTGCGATTTTTAGCTCATTATCATGTAAACCCACAATCTGATCTCGGCTTGATTTTGGCTGTAAAAAAATCCGTAGGCGGATACCGTACGGATTTTCAGAAAATTCAACTGCCTGCATTAAGCAACTGCCCATAATTGACCAAACACTCGGTAAAGTCCGCTGTTGATCAGTAACAATCCAAAGCCTAATACCATGACTGAAAAATCTAGCATACCAGTACGCGGTAAAATCTTACGAATCCATTTTAAAACAGGTTCGGTAATTTGTGCCACCGTATAATCTAATGGATGGTTACCTTGTGAAATCCAGCTCATTAAAGCTCGAATCAAAGTAGTAAAGAATAAAATTTGCCCGAAAGTTTTAACTACACTTAATAAACCAATTAATACTGCACGTGGGACGTCCACACCAAATAATATGAACTGAAAAGTAACCAATCCAACGGCAATTAATAACGCAGCGAAATTGATACCTTTTACGGTCGGAATTAGCTTACTTACAGGAATTACTGCAGGATTTGTTAATCGCATTAATGTTTGTGAAATCGGTATGTAAGGGTCAACTCGACAGAATTGTAACCAAGCGCGTAATACCAACACAAAACCAAAAAAGCTAATAACAATCGAAATAATTGGGGCTAAAACGTCCATATAATTCCTTTCTTCTCACACCTAATATACTTATAGTTAGGAACACAAGCGGTAAGATTTGTTCATTCTTTTGCAAAAAATTAGCAATAAGTTACCGCTTCACAATGTAACAACAACGTCACACGACTATGCATTGATAGGTAAATCCCACCAGATATCAAATAAATCACTCACTTCAATTTCAACTAAACCGTTATCTTCTAACCATTTTTGAACTAATTGACGATGAGATTCATCGCACTTACCGCATTTTTCTAAACAAACTAAGCCTTCCCAATGTAAATAGCCACTACCTTCGTAAGCTAATCCATTTGGACGGATCACTTCTTCAATAAAACGATCAACGATCATATCAATTTGATCAATGCCTGTACCTTCTGCGAATTGAAACTTCACTAAAAAGCCCAATTCTTGGAACTCTGCAAGGTGCATTTTTTTACGCTGTCTGCGATTACGTGCTGGTTGAGTCATAATTACTTCTCCTGTTCTGTAATAGATAAATCTACTGTTTTAAAAAATATAAATCCCAAACGCCATGTCCCATTTTTTGTCCTCGTTGCTCAAACTTAGTTAGTGGACGAAAATCAGGGCGAGGAATAAAATCCCCCGTGTTTGATTGATTTGTTAATTGTGGGAATTGACGTAATACTTCAAGCATATGCTCTGCATAATTTTCCCAATCTGTTGCCATATGGATAAACCCATTATCTGCAAGTTTTTCTAATACTCGCTCAATAAATGCAGGTTGCACAATACGGCGTTTATGATGTTTCGCTTTTTGCCATGGGTCAGGGAAATAAAGTTGTAACCCACCTAAACTATGATCAGCAATACTATCACGTAAAATTTCTGTCGCATCGTGACAGATAACACGCAAGTTTTTCACTTGTTTTTCTACAGCATACGCAATGCAAGCCCCAACACCAGGGGTGTGAACTTCAATCCCAATATAATTACGATCAGGATTTTGTTCTGCCATTTCCACTAATGATTTTCCCATACCGAATCCAATTTCAAGGACAACGGGATTGCTATTGCCAAAAATAGCAGAAAAATCAAAAGGCATATTTTGATAATCTAAACCGAAAGCCTGCCAATTATTGTTCATCATATCACGCTGATAATCACTTAATCGTCCAGTGCGTAATACGAAGCTACGTACTTTACGTAAATAGCGACCATCAGCAGTAAATTCAGCTTGTTCTACAGTTTTTCGTTTTTTGTCAGCAAAAGTCACAACGTCAGACATCTTAAAATCTCACCAATGCTGAACCCCAAGTCCAACCGCCACCAAATGCTTCTAGTAGCAATAATTGTCCTCGTTGAATTCGACCATCACGCACCGCTTCATCCAGCGCCACAGGAATGGTCGCAGCACTCGTATTTGCATAACGATCCAATGTTACTACCACTTGAGACATATCCATTTCTAATCTTTTGGCTGTTGCTGCAATAATACGTAAATTTGCTTGATGTGGAACAAGCCAATCAATTTCAGATTTATCTAAATTATTATCCACCAATGTTTCTTCAACTACTTCTGCTAACTGACGCACTGCAAGTTTGAAGGTTTCATTGCCATGCATAGAAATAAAACCAGATTTCTCATCATCTCTTTGTGCATGAGGTAAAATAAGCATCTCACTTTTTTCAGGTGAAGCGTGTAAGTGTGTTGAAATAACGCCCTCTTCTTCACTTGCTTCCAAGATTACAGCACCTGCACCATCCCCAAAGAGAATAACAGTACTGCGATCTGTTTCATCTAAACTGCGAGAATTGAGATCTGAACCAATTACTAATGCTTTTTTTACTTTGCCAGTACGAATAAATTGATCAGCAACACTTAATGCATATACAAAGCCTGTACATGCTGCAGCAACATCAAACGCAATCGCATCCTTAATCCCCAATAAACCCTGTACTTGACAAGCTGCACTTGGATAAGCGTGAGAATTAGTTGTTGTTCCAACAATGATAAGATCAATCTCTTGTGGATCCAAATCAATTCTAGATAAACATTGTTTTGCTGCCTCAGTTGCCATTGTTGATGCAGTTTCATGAACTTCTGCAATACGGCGTTCTTTAATTCCTGAACGAGTTGTAATCCATTCATCAGACGTATCTACCATTTTCTCTAAATCTGCATTTGTGCGGATTTTTGTTGGTAGATAACTACCCGTTGCTACAATCTTGCTATACATAATCTGTTCTCAAAATAACTTATCTTGTCTTTATATTCTTTCATTATAACGGTAAAAGTATCAAAAGAGTAGGTAAAACCATCTAAGCAATAAATGGATAAAACCTACACCCTACACCAAAACCAATACACATTAATGACTTAAATTGTCTAATCCTACCGAAATCTTACGAGGTATTTCCCCTCGTATTTGAGAAATCGCATATTCGATCGCATAGTAAAATGCATTGATATTTGCTCCGCCATGACTTTTCACAACTACAGAGGACAATCCAAGTAAGGTTGCACCATTGTGACGATCAGGATTAATTTTCTGTAATTTACGGTAATAATGATGAAACATTAATTTAAGTAAATAACGTTTGCTATTATGGCAAAAATGCGAATCCTCTGTGGGTTTCTTAAAGAAGGAAAAGGTATTCTTTACCGCCCCTTCTAACGTTTTCAATGCAATGTTACCGTTAAAACCATCACACACAATCACATCTGACACATGATTCATTAACTTATCACCTTCAATATAACCAATATAATTCAGATGATTGGCTAATTTTAGTGCCTGATGAGCCTCTCTAATTTGTCTTGTCCCTTTATTATCTTCCGTACCTATATTCAATAACGCTAAACGAGGATAGACTAAATCAAGTAACGTTTGTGCAAAAATATTCCCCATTTCTGCAAATTGAAGTAATAATCGACTATCTGCTTCAACATTTGCCCCCAAATCAAGCATTACACTGGACTTACCATTCAATGTTGGAATAAGAGAAGTTAATGCAGGACGAGTAATTTCTGGCAATAACGAAATTTGTTGCTTTGCCAACCCCATCAATAACCCTGTATTTCCACCACTCACACACCCATCTGTCTCACCTTGAGCGACAGAGTGTACCGCAAGATACATCGAACTTCCTTTACTTTGGCGTAATGCTTGTGTAAAAGGTAGAGCTTCATCAATCAGCTTAGGGGTGTGAACCAGTTGAATTCTTTGTTGATATTCCGTTGGTAATCTTGTTAGCAAAGGTGTAACCATTGCTTGATCACCAAAGAGAATAAAAGAAAGCGTTGGATGATGTTTTAGGGCTAATGATATGGCAGGAATAGTAACACGGGGACCGAAGTCCCCGCCCATAACATCTAACGCTAAGGTTAGACGAGTCAAATTATACCTCGAAAGATAAACTTGATTATTTATTAATTACTTTACGACCACGATAGTAACCGTCAGCAGTTACATGATGACGTAAATGAGTTTCACCCGTCACTTTATCTACTGATACTGCAGCAGTTGTTAAAGCATCGTGTGAACGACGCATATCACGACGTGAACGAGATTTTTTATTTTGTTGAACAGCCATTGGCTATACTCCTAGATCTAGTTTTTCTTTAAATTAGCTAATACAGCGAACGGGTTAGGCTTTGTTGCCAACTCTTCTGGCAAAGCACCAAAAACCTGTTCAGCCACGGACACTTCACAGTGTTCAGAATCATGCATCGGGACTAAAGGCAGAGCAAGGATAAACTCATCCTCAATCATATCTAGCAAACTTATTTCACCAAAAGAATCTACTTCTATTGGGTCATAAATCTCGGGCAAATTGTCCGCCTGATCCATGTTTGACACAGGACTGAAACAAAAAGAACAGTCTAGTGTTTGTGTAAACGGGTTACCACAACGCTGACAGTCAAGTTCCACATCAACTGTTGCTGTGCCTTTAATCACAGTCAGACGTTGTGGATCAACATATAACGAGAGAGTAACTTGTGCATCGCTTAGCACTGAACTAACAGATTCACCCAAACGACTAAATAGGCTACGAGTAACATAACCATCATAATCCATTCGACGCTGAGCGTCTTTATATGGGTCAATAGTTAGGGGTAATTTTACCTTTTGCATAGGGTGCGAATATTACAGTTCGTGAGCAAAATAGTCAAAGGGAAAATAGGTGATTTTGCAGAAATTATTGTTTTTGTAATAATAAAAATAATAAAAAATGGGGAAGATCCCCATCTTTTATGTCCATACACATTATTACTACATTACAGGCACTTCTATCAAAAGAATCTCTGCATCAGTTAAAGCTGTTACATCAAGACTCTTAACATCCCAAACACCTAAACCATCACGTTCATTTAACTCTTTATCACCGATTTTTGCTTTTCCTTTGATAACAAAAACATATACACCTGTATTTTCTTTATGCAAGTTATAGGTTTTACTGATATCTTTATCAAACTTAGCAAGTGAGAACCATGCATCTTGATAAATCCACACACCATCATCATCAGGATTTGGTGATAAAATTTGTTGGAAATCATTTGGTTTCGCTTGATCAGCAATTTTCATTTGTTGATAGCGAGGTTGAACATTACGTTTATTTGGGAATACCCAAATTTGTAAAAATTTAACATCTCTATCTTGATTAGCATTCATTTCACTGTGAACAACACCTGTACCTGCAGACATTACTTGAATATCACCATTGCGAATCGTTGTTCCATTACCCATACTATCTTTGTGAGCAAGATCGCCTTCAAGAGGAATTGAAATAATTTCCATATTGTTATGTGGATGAACACCAAATCCTTCACCTGCAATCACATGGTCATCATTAATTACACGTAATGCTCCGAAACCTAAACGATCTGGATCATAATAATTCGCAAAACTGAATGTATGATTACTCTTTAACCAACCATGATTTGCTTTACCGCGAGAATCTGCAGCATGATAAATACTTTTCATAACCTCTCCTAATTGAATATGCTAATACGCTAATGTATTTTCTATATTATAGTTCTTGAAAATATAAAAATAAATAATAAAAATATATAGAAACTATCAACCAATAAGAAACAATAAAGATAAAAAAATACCTAGCAGTAATTTGCTAGGTATTTAAATTAATTATTTTGCTTATTCTGCAACGATGCTAACGGTAACTACTGAGCTTACTTCTGGATGTAAGTGAAGTTTAACTTCGTATTCACCTATTGCACGTAAAGCACCTTCAGGAAGACGAACTTCATTTTTAGCTACATCAACACCCGCATTAGATACTGCATCAGCAATATCACGAGCGCCAACAGAACCAAATAAACGACCATCTTCACCTGCTTTTGAAGTGATAACAACTGACGCTAAATTTGTCACTGCTTCAGCACGAGCTTGTGCTGCACTTAATACTTCAGCAGCTTTCGCTTCTAATTCTGCACGACGTGCTTCGAAATGAGCAATATTTGCTGGCGTTGCCATTACTGCTTTACCTTGTGGGATTAAGTAGTTACGAGCAAAACCTGATTTTACGCTAACTTGGTCACCAACTGTGCCAAGATGAGCTACTTTGTCTAATAAAATAACTTGCATTGTACTCTTCCTCTCTTATTACTGATGATTGTCAGTGTATGGAAGTAACGCAAGGTAGCGTGCACGTTTAATTGCACGAGCTAATTGACGTTGATACTTCGCACGAGTACCTGTGATACGGCTTGGAACAATCTTGCCGCTTTCTGAAATGTAGTTCTTTAATGTAGCGATATCTTTGTAATCGATTTCAACAACATTTTCCGCTGTGAAACGGCAGAACTTACGACGACGGAAATAACGTGCCATTTTGGCTTCTCCTAATCTATAAATTCAATCTGTTCGGTATGCAATACTAACTGGAGTAAACCATTATAATCTTTGTGAGAATGTAGGAATCCCTTTACTCTCACTCTCATACCGACCTTTATTTGTTGGGCTATTATACTAAATTGATCGCCGGCTAAAATCACTGGGATCTTACACCACGCTTGACGTTCTAAATTAACTTCTTTCTGCTTGGAACTATGTTCTAGCCAAAAGCGATAATTTGGAATACCAATCGGGCTTCGGCTTTGTTTAATAACACTTGCAATATTACCAGTTAATATTAAACAATTATCAATAGACGAATTATTCGTCTGCATCCTCTGCTTCAACTTTAGCAGTAGCATCAGCTTCAGGAGCTTTACGCTCATCTTTAGCTTTCGCCATTGGTGATGCTTCAGTTACAGCATTCTTAGTGTGAACGATTAAGTTACGAAGAACTGCATCGTTGTAACGGAAGTTAGTTTCTAGCTCGTCGATTACACTTTGAGGTGCTTCTACATTCATTAACACATAGTGTGCTTTGTGAAGTTTGTTGATTGGGTATGCTAATTGACGACGACCCCAATCTTCTAAACGATGAACTTGACCGCCTGCTTCTTTAACTGAAGCGGTATAACGCTCGATCATACCAGGTACTTGTTCGCTTTGGTCCGGATGAACCATAAAAACGATTTCGTAGTGACGCATTACTGATCCTTACGGGTTAACAGCTTCCAACCTCAGCCAGTCACCAACTTGTGGAAGCAAGGATTAAAAATAGAATGTGACTGAACGGGCGAATTATACGCAGAAATGCTAATTTTGCAAGAGGGATAAAAACATAAGCGGTCAGTTATTTGCAAATTTTTACAATTAACTGACCGCTTGAGGAGAAGCTTTAGTTCAACAGCCCCAATTGATAAATGATAAAGAAAATAGCAAAGGCTGAAAGATAAATTAAACCAATAATAGATAGCCAAAATAATCCGCCACTGACCTTATGTTCTCCCTTAAGCACAAGCGAAAGATTTAACCATGCAAAAATGGGTGTAGAAACAAATGATCCTATCATTGCAAAACTTAATAAACTCGCCACATTGCCCATAAACATCGTGATGATGATAATTCCAACAACAGCAGCAATGGTGATCCAAATATTTAATGAAAGCTGTGAGCTATCTACTTTATTTCTAAGCAAACGAAATGTCTCTGCATTTGCACGAGAATAGCCATCAATAGCTGTAATTGTGGTACCAAACATACACATAAAAGCAATAAGTGCAATAAGTAATCTAGACCAATCGCCAATGGCAAAAGCATACATTTTTATTAATTGGGCAATGTATTTCACTCCCGCTTGTTCAACAGCCTCACCTGATCCATACTGAACCAATGCTCCTAATGCAAGAAAGACTAAAGCCAATACAGCAGTACCAATATATCCAACATTGAAATCAAATAACCCATCACGATAGCCTATTTTAGTGAAACGTTTTTTCGCCACCACCCACATTGAATTAATTGCAGAAAACTCGATCGGTGCAGGCATCCATCCCATTAAAGCCACAATAAAAGCTAAAGAAGCTAAATTCCAAGGCGATGGCTCAATAAAGTCAGGAACATATTCTCTTGTTTTAAATGCTGCAATAACAACAGCCATCACAGTAGAAACAGTCAAAGCAGTCATAATCCATTTAGAAAGTTTATCCAAGAAACGATATTTTCCTAACAGTAACATTCCCCATGTAATAGCAATCACAATGATACTCAACGAAGAAATACCTAATCCTAAATCTTGAGGTAAAATAAAACTTAAAATAGCAGCGGTAACAATACCTACCCCTGCAACATTTACCACTGTTGCGAATACGTTCAAAATAAAGAATACCCAAAGATATAATCTTCCTTTTTCCTTATAACCTTCTAATAATGTTTTATTTGATGCTAAAGTATATTGTGCGCCAAAACGAAAAAAAGGATATTTAAAGAGATTAGCAAGAACAATAATTAAAGCAAGTTGCCAACCATAAATCGCTCCTGCTTGAGTTGAAGCCACCAGATGTGAGCCTCCAATCGCTGCAGATGCTAATAAGATCCCTGGGCCCATAGCGGCAAATTTTGACTTCCAATTTGATACGGGTTCTGTTTGTTGTGTCATAATAACTTCCTAAAAAATACTTAAATTATAGTTAGATAAAATAATATAAAAATTAAACACCGTGATTTTAATCACAAAATTTTAACATTGGCAATAGACAAACTTATTATTTTTTTAAAATAAAATACTATTTTTTTTATATAAACGGATTTTTATATGGATAAAATTCTAAAACAAGTAGTAAAATCAACACTTTTATTTATTTTAATCTTTTTGAACAGTCAATCATTTGCTAAATTAAGGGAAATACAGTGTAAAGTGATAGGAATAAATGATGGCGATACTTTGACCTGTTTATATCAAAAATCAGAAATTAAAGTTCGATTACTTTATATTGATGCTCCTGAATCAAAGCAACCTTTCGGTAATAAAGCAAAACAGGCGTTAGCAAACTTAGTATTTAAAAAAGAAGTGAAAATTCTCAGTACGGGCTATGATAAATATCACCGTTTATTAGGTGTAATTTATGATGAAAAGCAACGCAACATTAATTTAGCCCTCGTTGAACAAGGAATGGCTTGGGCTTATTACAAAACTCAGCCAATATATCAGCAAGCTGAACAAAAAGCTCGCATAGCAAAAATAGGATTATGGCAGGATCCAAACCCAATCAATCCAGCAGATTGGCGAAAGAACAAGCGGTCACATTCGGGTAATAATTTGCAAAAAAATTCAACGAACAAACCGCTTACCAACATAGATTGCTCTCATCAATTAAGCTGTAAGAAAATCGGCGATTATGATCGGGCGGTTCAATATTTTCAACAATGTGGATGGAAAGCCCTCGATGGCAATAATGATGGCATTCCTTGCAACAAACTCTATCGTAAGGCACAACACAAATGATAAATTCAGACTTTCGCTCGCATTTTCCTTTTTTTAAGAATGAAGCTAATTGGGTCTATCTAGACTCAGCGGCAACCACTCTCAAACCCCAAGTGTTAATTGATGAAACAATGGCATTTTATCAATCAGCAGGATCTGTACACCGTAGCCAGTACGATTTAGCGCAAACAGAAGCCTATGAAATGGCACGAGATCTTGTCGTTAAACGATTTAATGTTGAATCTAGAAATGCGGTTATTTGGACTAGTGGCACAACGCATGCTATTAATCTTGTCGCAAATGGATTATCGGATGAAATTAAAGCAGGCGACGACATTATTGTTTCTGTTGCAGAACACCACGCCAACTTTATTCCTTGGCAACAATTAGCTGAACGAAAAAAAGCAAACTTAATCGTATTACCCGTTGATGAAAATTATTACATTGATATCAATAGATTAAGTGAATCACTCTCATCAAAAACAAAGATTGTTGCTTTTAATCTGGTTTCAAATGTGACGGGTGTACGCCAACCTGTTGAGAAATTAATTCCAATTATCAGAGAAAAAAGTTCAGCAAAAATTTTGTTAGATATGGCCCAAGCGGTAAATTCAGAGCAGATTGATATTCAACAATTAGATGCCGATTTTTATGCTTTCTCTGCACATAAGATGTATGGACCGACGGGCGTTGGCGTACTAACAGGAAAATTGCAAAGTTTAGCAACAATCAGACCGCTATTCTTTGGCGGGAAAATGTTAACCGATATTAGTGAGCAGAAACTCATATTAGCAGAACTGCCCTATCGATTAGAAGCTGGCACCCCCAATATCGCTGGCATTATTAGCTTTGGCAAAGTATTAGCGTGGCTAGAACAATGGGATCTTACCATATTAAACAACTCGCTTTACCAATTAGCGGGAAAATGCCAAAATCGACTACAACAATATGCAAATATACAGATATTGAAATCCAATGTGATAACCCCAACAATAAGTTTCAATTTTAGCAATCATCATCATGCTGATATCGCTACAATATTAACTGAACAAAAAATTGCATTACGAACAGGGGAACATTGTGCGAAACCTTATCTACGCTATTTAGAAAAAACAGGCACGTTACGCATATCCCTTGCTCACTATAATACAGGGGAAGATATTACTCGTTTTTTCAATGCGTTAGATATGACATTACAATTGCTAGAAGATTAATTCATTCAGATCAAAAAATAGTGAAATTTCTGAATTTCTGCTAGAACGAAAAAGCGGAATAATGTAACCTTTGCACAGTTTTCAATTTATTTTAAAAATTTAATTATTTAGGGTGTTTTTATGGTTAAAAAAATCGCTGTTTTAACAAGTGGTGGTGACGCACCAGGTATGAATGCGGCAATTCGTGGTGTAGTAAGAGCCGCATTAAGTGAAGGGTTGGAAGTATATGGTGTTAGAGACGGCTATTACGGATTATATCATGACAATTTGATTAAATTAGAACGTCGTTCAGTTTCTGATGTAATCAATCGTGGTGGTACATTCCTCGGTTCTGCTCGTTTTCCTGAGTTTAAAGATCCTGAAGTTCGTGCTAAAGCTGTTGAGACATTGAAAAAATATGAAATCGATGGACTTGTTGTTATTGGTGGTGATGGTTCTTACATGGGAGCTAAACTTCTCACTGAAGAACATGGTATTGCATGTATTGGCTTACCAGGTACCATTGATAATGATGTTGCGGGTACAGACTACACCATCGGATTCCAAACTGCTTTAGGCACAGCTCTAGAAGCAATTGACCGTTTAAGAGATACCTCAACATCTCACCAACGTATTTCTATCGTAGAAATTATGGGGCGTCACTGTGGTGACTTAACTGTAAATGCTGCGTTAGCAGGCGGATGTGAATACATCATTGTGCCAGAAAAAGGATTTGATAAAGATGCGTTAATGGTGAGCATTGAAGAGGGCTTAAAGAAAGGTAAACGTCACGCCATTATCGCTATTACTGAAATGATCACCGATGTTCATGCACTTGCGAGAGAAATGGAAGAACGTTTTGGTAATGAAACTCGTGCAACAGTATTAGGCCATACACAACGTGGTGGTTCACCATGTGCATTTGACCGTATCCTAGCTTCACGTATGGGAGTTTATGCTGTTGAATTATTAATTCACGGTTATAAAGGACGTTGTGTGGGTATTCAAAATGGTGATTTAGTGCATCACGATATTATTGAAGCTATTACAAACCTTCGTCGCCCATTCTGCCAAACATTATTTGATACATCAGGCAAATTATTCTAATAAATCTCTAATTAGATCAAAGGGCTATCAAATGATAGCCCTTTCCTTTGCAACATAAACGCTATGTACTATTATTTCAAGCCTAGTTTATGTTCTAAATAATGAATATTAGTACCGCCTTTACGGAAATTCTCATCCTCTAAGATCTGTTCGTGTAGTGGAATATTACTTTTTATACCATCAATGATCGTTTCAGATAATGCGTTTTCCATACGTCTAATTGCAATCTCACGATTTTCACCATAAGTGATCAATTTTGCAATCATTGAATCATAATGAGGTGGTACGGTATAGCTTGAATAGATATGAGAATCCCAACGTACACCTAATCCACCAGGTACATGTAAACGAGTAATTTTACCTGGAGAAGGTAAGAAACTAACGGGATCTTCTGCATTAATTCGACATTCCATCGCATGACCACGTACTTTAATATCCTCTTGTTTGATAGATAGTGGTAATCCAGAAGCAATACGTAACTGCTCTTTTACTAAATCGACACCTGTAATCATTTCTGTAACAGGATGCTCCACCTGAATACGGGTATTCATTTCAATGAAATAGAACTCTCCATTTTCATACAAGAATTCAAAAGTACCTGCACCACGGTAACCAATTTCAACACAGGCTTTTGCACAACGTTCACCAATAAATTTACGTAATTCATCAGTAATACCTGGAGCTGGGGCTTCTTCAATGACCTTTTGATGACGACGTTGCATTGAACAATCACGTTCTGCAAGATATACCGCATTGCCATGGGTATCTGCTAGTACTTGAATTTCGATATGGCGAGGATTTTCTAGGTATTTTTCCATATATACCATATCATTATTAAATGCAGCCTTGGCCTCAGCTTTCGTCATTGCAATCGATTCTTCTAAATCTTTTTCTTTATGAACAACTCGCATACCACGACCACCACCGCCACCCGATGCTTTGATGATAACCGGATAACCAATCTTATTTGCAATTTCTTTGTTTTTCTCAGCATCTCCCCCCACCGGTCCACCAGAACCTGGCACACAAGGTACGCCTGCTTTTTTCATTGCATTTATCGCAGAAACCTTATCCCCCATTAGACGAATAACATCGGCAGTTGGGCCAATAAACGTAAAGCCTGACATTTCTACTTGTTCTGCAAAATTTGCATTTTCAGAGAGGAAACCATAACCAGGATGAATAGCATCTGCATCAGTGACTTCTGCGGCTGCAATAATTGCAGGAATATTTAAATAACTTTTTGTAGAAGGTGCAGGACCGATACAAATAGTCTCATCTGCAAGTAATACGTGTTTTAACTCACGGTCTGCTGTTGAATGAACCGCTACTGTCGTGATGCCAAGCTCTTTACATGCACGTAAAATACGCAATGCGATTTCACCACGATTTGCAATGACAACTTTTTTTAACATTAATGTCTGTCCTTAACTGATCAAGCGGTCACTTTATTTTCATTATTTACCAAAATGACCACATGAAAGAAATAAATTATTCAATAATGAAAAGTTTTTGATCAAATTCAACGGGTTCTCCGTCTTCTACTAAAATCGCCTTGATAACACCCGCTTTATCAGATTCAATACGATTCATCATTTTCATTGCCTCAACGATACATAATGTATCGCCTACACTGACACTTTGCCCTACTTCTACAAATGCAGAAGCCTCAGGGCTAGGGCTACGATAGAATGTTCCAACCATTGGCGATAACACTGCATGTCCAGTAATTTGAGCTGGTTTAGTATCTGTAGGAGCAGCTTCTACTGATGAAGCCATCGATATTGGAGCTGGTGCCGTTACTGGTTGACTCATTTGAGGAGCTGAAACATACTGTACTGGAGGTGCAACAGGTGCTGAACGACTAATTCGTACAGTACCCTCTTCTTCTGAAACTTCTAATTCAGTAATGCCCGACTCTTCCACAAGTTCAATAAGTTTTTTGATTTTTCGAATATCCATAATGAGATCCGTTTAAAAGTTAGAATGACAAATATCCCATGTAAAACACATGAGATAAAACTGTACGTAAGGTTACCTGAATTTCAACGAAATTGCGACGAAATTCTGATAATTTCGGCGAAATCAAGCCAATTATACCACTGATCGTATCAGTTTATAATTTTATTAGTCTGTAATTTATTAAGAAAGTTTTACGCTTTTTTTGCCAAAAATAAAATTGCATAATCTAATGCATAATCATAACCACTTGAGCCTAAGCCACAAATTACTCCTTGAGCAATATCACTCAAATAAGAATGGTGTCTAAAAGGCTCTCTTGCGTGTACATTAGAAAGATGAACTTCAACAAAAGGAATTGAAACTGACAATAACGCATCTCTCAAGGCTACGCTTGTATGGGTAAATGCTGCTGGATTAATAATAATAAAATCAACTTGATTAAAAGCTTGATGAATTCGATTAATAATCAGTTCTTCACCATTTGCTTGAAAACAAGATAACTCAATATTTTTTTGTTCTGCTTGCTTTTTTAAACGTTCTTCTATATTTGATAAAGTCTCCGATCCATAAATCTGAGGCTCTCGTTTGCCCAACATATTAAGGTTTGGACCATTAAGTAATAAAATTTTTTTCATTTTATTTCCTATAATAATTCTTTCACTAATTCTGGTGGGCGACAAAAACGTGTGCCCTTTTCACTGCTCACAAAAGGACGATTCATTAAAGTAGGATGCTCTGACATCAATTGAATAATGGCATCATCAGATAAATCTTTACCTTCAACATATTGATGGTATACCTCAACTTCTGTTCTTAAGGCTTTATCAATACTAATACCACTCTCTTGAATCAAGCGTTTGATCGTTGCTGGGTTAACTGGTGTTTTTAAATACTCTACAATCATTGGTTCAATACCTGCTTCCCGAATTAACGCTAATGTTTCTCTAGATTTACTGCATTTAGGATTATGATAAATAGTAATAGACATATTATTCCTCCACGTTGACATCTATATCTTTACGATAAGACACCATTAACTGGTCAATTTTAAAATTTTCAGTATCAATAATTTCAAACTTATATTTGTCATATAAAACAGAATCGGTTTTCTTCGGAATCTTACGTAGCATATACATCATAAAACCACCAATCGTTTCATAATTTTCTTGATGAGGAAATTCCTCAATATCCAATGCTCGCATGACATCAGCTAAAGGTGTTGAGCCATCAATCAACCACGATTTTTCATCACGGCGAACGATCTGTTCCTCTTCGTTTGAAACGAGTTCTCCCATAACGATACTCATCACATCATTTAATGTGACAATACCCACAACGATAGCGTATTCATTAATAATAACGGCAAAGTCTTCCCCTGAGGATTTGAATAATTCTAATACTTCATAAAGGGTTAGAGTATCGGGAACATAGAGCGCTTTGCGTAATACACGATTATCCGTTAAGGATACCGTTTCTGCTTGTAAATAAAGAGTTAGTAGGGTGTGTGATTCTACATATCCTAAAATCTTATCAATACCACCATCTGAAATAAGAACTTTTGAATGTGAATCTTTTTGCAAAGTTTCCAGTACCTCTTGACGAGTAAAAGATCGATCTAAAAAGATAATATGCTCTCGAGTCGTCATTGTCGAGGTCACCGTTCTTTGTTGCATATCCAAAATATTTTCAATTAAGTAATGCTCTTGTGTTTTTAGTACTCCCGCTTCTGCCCCTGCATCCATCATCGCAAGAATATCCTCTGACGTCATATTATCTTGTCGAATAGTGGAAATACCCAGTAGCTTGAATAATAGATTCGCAATACTATCAAATAGGAGCACAAAAGGTTTAAAAACAATAATGATAAATATAATAATATTGACTAATCGTAATGCGACCTTCTCCGGATCTGCCATTGCCATACGCTTTGGCATTAAATCAGCAAATAAAATGAAAGCGACAGTAACCAATGTAAAAGAGATCCAAGAAGAGGCACTTTGTAACCAATCAGCCTGACTATATTCGGTCAAGAATCGGTAAATGTAGGGAGTAACAGAAGCTTCTCCAACCATCCCTCCTAAAATAGCCACCATATTTAAGCCAATTTGTACAACGGTAATAAATTGTCCTGGATGTTCTTGAAGATCCAAAATTTTTTGTGCTTTTGAGTTACCTTCATTTGCTAAATTTTGTAACTTAAGTTTTCTTGCTCCCGCTAATGAAATTTCAGCAGAAGAAATAATTGAACTCATGACAATGAGTACAAAAATAATAAAAATAGATGTAAATAATCCCATAGTATCTCGTTATAGTAATAAACTCGCAAAATTATAATCAAGGAAATAAATAATTAAAATACAAGCGGTTAGATTGTTATATTATTTTGTAAATTAAAGAATGGATATTGGCTCAATTTTACCTTGTTCAGTGACTTTAAAGCTGAATTTACAACGTGTTAGAACAGGAAGATCCGATAAACTATCGGAATACCCTGCCTCAAAATAAATAGCTCGCTGAAAATGCTCATCTAACATTTCCAACTTATGATGAGCCATGCAACGAGAATGCAATTTAAAGTCTGCTAAAGATAACTCTGAAGCAATTAGGGTTACATTGTCATGCTCTAACCATTCTTTATAAATGTGTTGAATCAATATCTTCGGGCTACCAGAAATCAACACAACATGATATCCCTTATTCAGATATTCAGAAAACTTTGCCACTACATCAGGAAAAGGATGGTAAGTAAAAGTGCTAGAAAATTCTTCTGCATACTCACCCCGTTTTTGTAACGAGCTACCTATTCCTAGAAAAAAGAAAACTAAATTAATACCAAACTTTCCCGTAGGTAACATCTTATGTAGCAAAAATCCAACAAGAATGAATGGGAAAAATATGACTAAATTTCCCCACCTTTTACCAATTAAATATCGGATAAATGCCTTAAAAGCATCTTCTTTATGCAAAGTCCCATCTATATCAAAAAAGATATACTTCATAACTTTATTCGGCCTAAAAATTAAAAATGGAATGTTTAACATTCCATTTTTAATTTTACTTATTCTTCAATAGAACGCAGTAATTCATTAATACCTACTTTACTACGAGTCTTCTCATCAACTTTTTTCACAATCACGGCACAATAAAGGCTATATTCCCCATTTTTAGAAGGAAGGCTACCCGATACGACAACTGAACCTGCTGGCACTCGTCCATAATGAATTTCGCCTGTTTCACGATCATAAATTTTTGTGCTTTGACCAATGAACACGCCCATTGAAATTACACAACCATCTTCAACAATTACACCCTCTACAATTTCAGAACGTGCTCCGATAAAGCAATTATCACCAATGATAGTTGGATTGGCTTGTAATGGCTCTAAGACGCCACCGATTCCGACCCCACCAGATAAGTGAACATTTTTACCAATTTGTGCACAAGAACCCACAGTTGCCCAAGTATCAACCATTGTACCTTCACCCACATAGGCACCAATATTAACGTAAGATGGCATTAAAACAGTGTTTTTCCCAATATAAGCCCCTTTACGTACTGTTGCTGATGGCACCACACGGAATCCTTCTTGTTGGAAACGCGCTTCATCATAATTTGCAAATTTTAATGGTACTTTATCGTAGTATTTTGTTTCTGCACCATCAATAATTTGATTATCGTAAATACGGAATGAAAGCAGTACGGCTTTTTTCAACCATTGATGAGTAACCCACTCACCATCAATTTTTTCTGCTACACGATATTTTCCACTATCTAATCCTTCTAGGACTTCTTCTATTGCTGTCTTTGTTTCTGTATCAACGGTATTAGGGGTAATTTCTGCACGATTTTCAAATGCTGTTTCAATGATTGTCTGTAATGACATTTTTACTTCCTTCTTAATTATTTATATAAAATTCAAACTGTTTTAGCATATAAGCTCTTTGATTACCATTATATTTTAAAATAAAAAATAAGGGTAAAAATAATAACTATTTTTACCCTTATCAAAAAATATAGATAATAGGATTAGAATATCAATCTTTTATCTCTTTTGATTGTGGTAAAACTAAATTAAGTACAATAGCCACTATCGCACATAAGCTAATACCTTTAAGTGAAAACTCACCTACGTTAATGAGCATTCCACCAATACCAAATGTCATTACCACTGAAACGATACAAAGATTACGAGCTTCACCCATATCAATTCTAGCGCGAATAAGTGTGCTCATACCTACTGCTGCAATAGAACCAAATACTAACATCATAATTCCACCCATTACGACACTTGGAATCGTTTGTAAGAATGCACCAACTTTACCGCAGAAAGAAATTCCTATCGCCCAAATAGCAGCCCAAGTCATAATCTTTGGATTAAAGTTTTTGGTTAACATCACCGCACCTGTCACTTCTGCATAGGTTGTATTTGGTGGACCACCTAATAAAGCCGCTGCTGAAGTTGCGACACCATCACCTAATAAAGTTCGGTGTAACCCAGGTTTATGTAAGAAATTTTTCCCTGCTACAGAACTGATAGCCATAATGCCTCCCACATGCTCAACAGCAGGAGCTAATGCGATCGGTAACAAATAAATAATCGCTTCTAATTTAAATTCTGGTGTTGTCAATGTCGGTAGGCTAAACCATGCTGCATCGTAAATCGGCTGAAAATCTACTAACCCCATAAATATAGACAACACATATCCCACAACAATTGCTACCATGATAGGCACTAATTTCATTAGTCCTTTAGCAAATACCGCTACAATTAGAGTGGTTATTAATGTAACCATTGAAACAATAATAGCTTGCTCATAGGGAATATTGTTACTTTTTCCTATTGCCATATCCACTGCAACAGGGGCTAAACCTAATCCAATAATAATGATAACTGGACCAACCACAATTGGTGGAAATAACTTATCCAATATTGTAACGCCTCTGAGTTTCACTAGAGCCGATAAGGCAAAGTAAATTAAACCTGTAAAAATTAGCCCACCCATAGTTACGGGAATACCCCATTGCTGAACACCATATTGGATTGGTGCAATAAAGGCAAAAGATGAAGCTAAAAAAATAGGAACTTGACGTTTTGTACAAAGTTGGAAAAGTAGGGTACCGACACCTGCGGTAAGAAGGGCTGTATTAGGATCTAAACCTGTAATAAGGGGAACAAGAACCAAAGCTCCAAATGCAACGAATAACATTTGTAAGCCCACGAACACCTGTTTAGGTGTGCTGATATTTTCTGTTGTCATTAGTTTCAACTCTCTGTTTGAATTAACTGTAAATATACATTATCTAACTTGATAATGACTAGCGTGGATTATAAAGAAAATTTATTATTCTCACAATTAAGATGAGGTAGTTATCTGCATAATTGCTCTTTTTGTTTATCTTTTTACAGATAAACAAAAGGCGTATCCTTACGATACGCCTATCTATGCTTAATCCATCAATGATTATTTGATGATTTTCGCTACAACGCCCGCACCTACTGTACGACCACCTTCACGAATCGCAAAACGTAAACCTTCGTCCATCGCGATCGGGTGAATTAAGCTTACTTTCATTTTGATGTTATCGCCTGGCATTACCATTTCTACACCTTCAGGTAATTCGATTGTACCTGTTACGTCTGTTGTACGGAAATAGAATTGTGGACGGTAACCTTTGAAGAATGGAGTGTGACGTCCACCTTCTTCTTTTGATAATACGTAAACTTCTGATTCAAAGTCTGTATGTGGTGTGATTGAACCTGGTTTCGCTAATACTTGACCACGTTCGATTTCTTCACGTTTTGTACCACGTAATAATGCACCTACGTTCTCACCTGCACGACCTTCGTCAAGTAATTTACGGAACATTTCCACACCTGTTACTGTTGTTTTTGTTGTATCTTTGATACCAACAATTTCAACTTCTTCACCAGTACGGATGATTCCACGTTCAACACGACCTGTTACTACTGTACCACGACCTGAAATTGAGAATACGTCTTCAATTGGTAATAAGAATGGTTTGTCGATTGCACGTTGTGGTTCTGGGATATATGAATCTAAGTAACCCGCTAATTCAACAATTTTTTCTTCCCACTCAGGCACACCGTTTAATGCTTGTAACGCTGAACCACGTACGATTGGTGTATCGTCACCTGGGAAATCATATTGAGATAGAAGTTCACGAACTTCCATTTCAACTAATTCTAATAATTCTTCATCATCAACCATATCACATTTGTTTAAGAATACGATGATGTATGGTACACCTACTTGACGTCCTAAAAGAATGTGTTCACGAGTTTGTGGCATTGGACCATCTGTTGCTGCTACTACTAAGATAGCACCATCCATTTGTGCCGCACCTGTGATCATGTTTTTAACATAGTCCGCGTGTCCCGGGCAGTCAACGTGAGCATAGTGACGAGTTTCTGTATCGTACTCAACGTGTGAAGTGTTGATGGTGATACCACGCGCTTTTTCTTCTGGCGCGTTATCAATTTGGTCGAATGCACGTGCTGCACCACCGAATTTTTTCGCTAATACAGTTGTGATTGCTGCTGTTAAAGTTGTTTTACCATGGTCAACGTGGCCGATTGTACCCACGTTAACGTGCGGTTTTGTACGTTCAAATTTTTCTTTAGACATTGCTAATGTTTCCTTTGTTAAATTCCGTAGTACAAAATGTACTACGGATTTCTGAGTAATAAATTATTTTTTACGTGCTTCAATAACTGCTGCTGCAACACTAGATGGAGCTTCAGCATATTTCAATGGTTCCATTGAGTATGATGCACGACCTTGAGTTTGTGAACGGAGATCTGTTGCATAACCAAACATCTCTGAAAGTGGTACTTCAGCATTGATCTTAACAACAAACTCACTTGCTTCTTGGCCATTCACCATCGCACGACGACGGCTTAAGTCACCAATTACATCACCAACATAATCTGGTGGAGTTTCAACTTCAACTTTCATGATAGGCTCAAGAAGAACTGGGTTTGCTTTTGCAAACGCTGCTTTAAATGCGATAGAAGCAGCAAGTTTAAATGCTAATTCTGATGAGTCAACATCATGGTATGAACCGAAGTGTAAACGTACACCTAAATCTACTACAGGATAACCCGCTAAAGGACCAGACTTAAGTTGTTCTTGGATACCTTTATCTACAGCAGGGATATATTCACCAGGAATTACACCACCTTTGATTTCGTTAACGAACTCATAACCAGGACCTTCAGGATCTAATGGATATAAATCGATAACAACGTGACCATACTGACCACGACCACCAGATTGTTTTGCGTGTTTACCTTCAACATCATTAACACGTGTACGGATAGTTTCACGGTAAGATACTTGTGGTTTACCGATATTAGCTTCCACCTTGAATTCACGTTTCATACGATCAACGATAATATCTAAGTGTAGCTCACCCATACCAGAAATAATTGTTTCACCAGAATCTTCATCTGTGTGAACACGGAATGAAGGATCTTCTTGTGCAAGACGACCTAATGCAAGACCCATTTTTTCTTGGTCAGCTTTAGTTTTTGGTTCAACCGCCACAGAAATTACTGGTTCTGGGAATTCCATACGCTCAAGGATAATTGGTGCATCTAAAGCACATAATGTATCACCTGTTGCAACATCTTTTAAACCAATAGCAGCTGCAATATCACCGGCACGAACTTCTTTAATTTCTTCACGTTTGTTTGCGTGCATCTGTACGATACGACCAAAACGCTCACGTTTTTGTTTTACTGAGTTAAGAACTGTATCTCCAGAATTAATAACACCAGAATAAACACGGAAGAATGTTAAGTTTCCTACAAATGGGTCTGTTGCAATTTTAAATGCTAATGCAGAGAATGGTTCATTATCATCTGCATGACGCTCACCTTCAGTTTCATCTAAGTTAATACCTTTGATTGAAGGAACATCTGTCGGTGCTGGTAAGAAATCAATTACCGCATCAAGCATTGCTTGAACACCTTTGTTCTTAAATGCAGAACCACAACAAACTGGAATAATTTCATTCGAAAGCACACGTTGACGTAATGCTTTTTTGATTTCTTCTTCAGTCAATTCTTCTCCAGAGAAGAATTTTTCCATTAATTCTTCTGAAGCTTCAGCCGCAGCCTCTACAAGATGATTACGCCACTCTTCACAAGCTTCCACCATATCAGCTGGAACATCTTCATAGGTAAATGTCATACCTTGATCTGCTTCATTCCAGTTAATTGCTTTCATTTTGATTAAATCAACAACACCAGTAAAATTATCTTCTGAACCGATAGGAAGTTGTAAAGGAACAGCATTACCGCCTAAACGAGTTTTGATTTGTTCAACAACACGTAAGAAGTTTGCACCAGTACGGTCCATTTTGTTTACGAACGCAAGACGCGGTACTTCATATTTATTTGCTTGACGCCATACCGTTTCTGATTGTGGCTGAACACCACCTACAGCACAGTAAACCATTACTGCACCATCAAGAACACGCATTGAACGTTCTACTTCGATCGTGAAGTCAACGTGTCCTGGAGTATCAATAACGTTAATACGATGTTGTGGATACTGTTGAGACATACCAGACCAGAACGCTGTTGTTGCAGCAGAGGTGATAGTGATACCACGCTCTTGCTCTTGTTCCATCCAGTCCATCGTTGCTGCACCATCATGCACTTCACCAATTTTGTGACTTACACCTGTATAGAAGAGGATACGCTCAGAGGTAGTTGTTTTACCTGCGTCGATGTGAGCACTGATACCGATATTACGATATAGCTCAATGGGAGTTTGACGAGCCATTATTATTACCTTATTTTATTTTTAAATCTAATTTATTCAATTAGTTATATAGTAAGAGGCTCCATCACAATTGTTGAGATGAAGCCCAAAAACATCAAAAGCTTATTACCAACGGTAGTGGGCAAATGCTTTATTAGCTTCAGCCATGCGGTGAACGTCTTCACGTTTCTTAACTGCCGCACCTTTGTTATCTGCTGCATCAGAAAGTTCGTTAGCTAAACGAAGTGCCATTGATTTGTCACCACGTTTACGAGCAGCTTCAACAATCCAACGCATTGCTAATGCGTTACGACGAGTTGGACGAACTTCTACTGGTACTTGGTAAGTTGAACCACCAACACGACGAGATTTAACCTCTACTGTTGGACGAACGTTTTCAAGTGCAACTTCGAATGCTTCTAAAGCTTCTTTTCCAGAACGCTCAGAAAGAGTTTCTAATGCACCGTAAACGATTGATTCAGCGATAGATTTTTTACCATCTACCATTAATACATTAATGAATTTTGCAAGCAATTCTGATCCGAACTTTGGATCTGGGAGGATCTTGCGTTGACCTACATCACGACGACGTGGCATTTTAATTTCTCCGTATAATAAATCTTCAGGATATCCAAAACTCATCTTTGTGCGAACATTGTCGCATTTTGACTGGAGTTTATGGTTTAAATAGTTAAATAACTAAGTTAGACGTTTGGCCTTACTCAACGGAGAACCATTAAGATTTAGGACGTTTTACGCCGTATTTAGAACGTGCTTGTTTACGATCTTTTACGCCTGCACAGTCTAATGCGCCGCGTACTGTGTGATAACGCACACCTGGTAAGTCTTTAACACGACCACCACGAATCAATACAACACTATGTTCTTGAAGGTTGTGACCTTCACCACCGATGTAAGAAGTAACTTCAAAACCATTCGTTAAACGAATACGGCATACTTTACGTAATGCTGAGTTTGGTTTTTTAGGAGTTGTAGTATATACACGAGTACATACACCACGTTTCTGTGGACATGCTTCCAATGCAGGAACGTTACTTTTTACAACCTTTTTCACACGCGGTTTGCGTACTAGCTGGTTGATAGTTGCCATTAATTAAGCTCCAGTTAAAATTAAAAAAATACAAATTGCCTCTCATAAAAGAGAGGACGGTAAATTCTAGGCGACTAATTGCTCAATGTCAAGAGCTGAATAGACTTGTCGATGTAACCTGTTGCTTTAATAAATAGCGTCAATTGAATTTATTTTCTATAATAAAAACATAGGAAATTCCAAGGAAATGCTATGTCGAAACCTAAAATAGGTGTTCTCTTAAGTAATTTAGGTACACCAGATGAACCCACCTCTAGCGCTGTTAAACGCTATTTGAAGCAATTTTTGAGTGATCCTAGAGTCATTGACCTTCCCCGCGGAAAATGGTTGCCTATCCTTAATTTTATTGTTTTGCCAAGGAGATCACCTAAGGTCGCTAAGAATTATCAAATAGTTTGGAGCAAAGAAGGTTCTCCACTGTTAGTCATTTCTCGCCAACAACAACAAGCAATTCAAGCCTATTTTAATCAACAGAATAAAGATTTTATTGTTGAATTGGGCATGACTTACGGAAATCCAAGTATTGATAGTGCGATAGAAAACCTTTTAGCACAAAAAGTAGATAAAATTATTATACTTCCGCTCTATCCTCAGTATGGCTCAACTACTACAGCCCCTGTATTTGATGCCTTTGCACGAAGTCTCATTCGTTATAAAAACATCGTTCCTTTTGAGTTTATCCATAATTACTATAATCACCCTCTTTACATTAATGCTCTCGTTAATACGATTAATTTAGAACAAAATGAATTTTTGGTATTTTCTTTTCATGGCATCCCTCAACGTTACGATGATGAAGGCGATTACTACGCTCATCACTGCCGTGAAACCGCCCGCCTTGTTGCTGAGTCCCTAAAATTAGAAGATCATCAATGGTGTCTGGCATTTCAATCTCGATTTGGAAAAGAGGAATGGTTAAAACCCTATACCGATATAGTGTTAAAAGAACTTCCAAATAAAGGCATCAAAAAGGTAGCAGTAATTTGTCCTGGATTTTCGGCGGATTGTTTAGAAACGCTAGAAGAAATTGCTCAAGAAAATAGGGAATATTTTTTAACATCAGGTGGAGAAAGCTATCGCTATATTCCTGCATTGAATAATAATCCAGACCATATTCACGCATTAACCACATTGATCGAAGAAAAATGTTGAACTATACAACACAAAATAGTCAAAAATAGATAACAAGAAAAGCAAGCGGTAAGATTACCTATTTATTATGTAAAAACATCTTCACATCATACCGCTTATAAAATTAAAAAATCAATAAGGAAAAGAAGTAATGAAGAAGTCTATGTTATTTTCATTAGTTGCTTGCTCCGTTGCTCTCGCAGCTTGTACACCTAAAACCTATCACAGCACCTTAACTGAAGGTATGGATCCCCTTGTTGCACCGCAACAAGATTTTTATCGTTATGTGAATGGTAAATGGATGGATTCCGCCAAAATACCTGATGATCGTACCTCATGGGGAACATTGGCTGAACTCAATGATATGAATGAAAAACGCTCGTTAGAATTATTACAAGCGGTGATTTCCGATCCAAAACTTGCAAATGATGTGAAAGCTCAGCATTTAAAAGCACTCTATCAAACCTATACTAATATGGATGCTCGTGAGAAATTAGGTCTTGCTCCAATGCAAGTTGATCTCGCTAAAATCGATCAAATTAAAACATTTGGTGATTTAGAACGCTATATTATTGAAGAAACTAAACAAGGTAACGAAGTTTTATTTGGTTGGTCAGTGTTCGCGCATTTAAAAAACTCCCGCCAAAATGCAATTTATTTTAGCAATAGTAGCCTTGGCTTGAGCAAAGATTATTTCCAAAAAGATACGCCTGAAAATCGTAAAACATTGAAACAGTACCAAGCCTACATTGCCAAGATGTTAGGATTAGCTGGCATTAAAAATGGCGAGAGCAAAGCAAAAGCTATCGTGAATTATGAAAAAACAATTGCAAATACCCTATTTACGAATGAAGAAAGTCGCGATATCGAAAAACGCTTTAACCCGATGACAATGGAACAATTTGCTTCTGCAAGTAAAAATATCAATTTGGCAAATTATCTTAAAGCCGTTGGTGTAAATACGGATGAAGTGATCGTATGGGAACCTAATTTCCTCAAAAAATTTGATACTTTAATCAACCCTAAAAATCTATCTGTAATTAAAGATTATTTACGTTTTCAAACCATTTCGGGTGCAGCATCTTATTTAACTAAGGAATTAGATGATGCTAATTTTGATTTCTATGGTAAGACTCTTGTTGGCCAGAAAAAACAACGCGCTATTGAAAAACGTGCATTAAGATTGATCAACGGTAATGTAGGCGAAGAATTTGCACAATTCTATGTCGATAAATTCTTCCCTGAAACCGCAAAACAAAATTTATTGAACATTGCGGATTACTTAATTAAAGCCTATCAGCATCGTATTGATAACCTCACTTGGATGTCCGAAGAAACTAAACAAAAGGCGAGAGAGAAATTGGATAAATTCATCGTTGAAGTGGGTTATCCAAACAAATGGAAAGATTACAGTAGTTTGAATTTAAAAGATGTAGAACAAGGTGGTTCTATCTATACTAACTTACAAGAAATTGCAAAATGGAATTATCAAGATGCCCTCAGTCGAGTTGGTAAACCTGTTGATTTGAATGAATGGGGAATGTTACCACAAGTGGTCAATGCCTCTTATAGTCCATTAATGAATCGTATTGTTTTCCCTGCAGGGATTTTACAACCACCACTCTATGATATTGATGCTGACCCAGCAGTAAACTTTGGGGCGATTGGTGCGATTATTGGACACGAAATTACTCACGGGTTTGATGATAGTGGTTCACACTTTGATGGGGATGGTAACTTAAAAGATTGGTGGACACCGGACGATCGCAAAAAATTTGAGGCCTTAGCAGATAGACTGGTTGAGCAATTTAATCAATTTGAAGTCGCTCCACATGTTTTCGTTAATGGACGTTTCACTTTGGGTGAAAATATTGCTGATTTAGGTGGGTTAAGTATTTCTTACGATGCACTTAAATTATATGAAAAAGATCATGGTGTAACACCAAATATTGAAAACTTAACCCCAGATCAACGCTATTTTATGAGTTGGACACGTTCATGGCGTAATAAAGCCACTGTGCAAGCCCTCTCTCATCAAGTGAAAAGTGATCCTCACGCACCGGGGCAATTCCGTGCATTTGCACCGATCTTAAATATTAGTGGATTCCACAATGCCTTTGGCACTAAAGAAGGCGATGCAATGTATAAACCAATTAATGAACGTATTCAGATTTGGTAAAAGATTCCCTGAAGACCTCGCGTAAATAACAATCGGGCTTGTGGCACAATATTCACAAGCCCGATTTCTATTAAAAGTAAATGCTTAAATCAACTTAAGTTATTTTTTAACCTTTTGAGCAATAAAATCAAGTAAAGTCTCTTTTGCGATCATTTCTTTTTCGCCAGTGCGACGGTTTTTGTATTCGATCTCGCCTTTTTCTAGATTTTTCTCACCAATAACGAACATATGTGGAACACCGATTAGCTCCATATCTGCGAACATTACACCCGGACGCTCTTTACGATCATCAAAAATCACTTCTACACCTTGAGAATGTAATGTTTTATATAAATCTTCCGCAAACGCTTGTACTTTTTCTGATTTATGCATATTCATTGGCACAATAGCCACAGTAAATGGTGCAATTTCATCAGTTGGCCAAATGATTCCGCGATCGTCATGGTGCTGTTCAATTGCCGCTGCAACGACACGTGTTACACCGATACCATAGCAACCCATAATCAACGTTTGTGGACGGCCATCTTCACCTTGAACGGTTGCTTTCATTGCTTCTGAATATTTAGTCCCAAGTTGGAAGATATGCCCTACTTCGATACCACGTTTAATTAGCAATGTACCTTTACCATCTGGACTTGGATCACCTTCGACTACATTACGTAAGTCTGCTACTTTTGGTAATGCAACATCTCTTTCCCAGTTGATATTAAAATAGTGTTTGCCATCAATATTGGCTCCAGCAGTGAAATCGCTCATAATCGCGACACTTCTATCAATAATCACTGGAATATCTAAATTCACAGGACCTAATGAGCCAACCCCCGCACCAATTTTGGCTTTGATATCTGCTTCATTAGCAAATTCAAATGGCTCTGCAACTTCTGCTAATTTAACCGCTTTAATATCGTTTAATTCGTGATCACCACGTACCACTAACGCAACTAAAGGATGTTCTTCCGATGCACCTTTTACGATCAATGTTTTTACTGTCTTTTCCACAGGTACATTAAATTGCTCAACTAACTCCACAATAGTTTTTGCATTAGGCGTATCAACCAATTTCATTTCTTGGGTTGGTGCTTGACGTTCGCCTACCGCAATTGCTTCCGCTAATTCAATATTCGCAGCGTAATCAGATTCTGTTGAGAATACTACGTCATCTTCACCACTTTCGGCTAACACCTGAAATTCGTGAGAGGCACTACCCCCGATGGAACCCGTATCCGCAGCAACTGGGCGGAAATCTAAGCCTAAGCGACTAAAAATATTGCTATAGGTTTGATGCATTACATCATAAGTTTCTTGTAATGACTCTTTAGTTACGTGGAATGAATAAGCATCTTTCATTAAAAATTCACGACCACGCATTACTCCGAAACGAGGACGAACTTCATCACGGAATTTAGTTTGGATTTGATATAAATTCAAAGGTAATTGTTTGTATGAACTCACTTCACGACGTACAAGATCTGTTATCACTTCTTCATGGGTTGGCCCCAAAACAAAAGGGCGATCGCCACGATCTTTAAAGCGTAATAATTCTGGACCATAATCTTCCCAACGTTCAGATTCAATCCATAAATCAGCGGGCTGAACTATTGGCATTTCCACTTCCAATGCACCACTTTTATTCATTTCCTCACGAACAATATTTTCAACTTTCTTTAATACGCGTAAGCCCGTCGGTAACCAATTGTATAACCCAGATGCAAGCGGTCGGATCATTCCCGCTCTTAACATTAATTGGTGGCTAACAACTTGAGCATCGTTTGGCGTTTCTTTCAAGGTAGAAAATAAATATTGGCTCGTACGCATAGTTTTTCCTATTTGTTTTAATTAAATTCAGTAATATAAAAAATGGTGTTTATTCTAAATCAAAATAGAAAAAATCGGCAAAGAATTTATAATTTACAAAAAATTTAATCCATCTTACCGCTTGTTTTCACAAAATTGTGATGTTCATCAAAATCCACTATGGATAAACCCTATCCATAATGATAAAATCAATACGCTTTTTCGCTCAACTGATGGGCGAGACCACTAAGAATTTAGCTGTGTGGAAAAGCAAGGCTGGTTTGACATCTCATAAAATAGTTGAATTTATGCCAATTTTCTTTACACTACTCAACTCTCGCACTTAAGCGAATTTACAATAGGAAACAAAAAATGAGCATTGAAGAACGCGTAAAAAAAATCATTGTTGATCAACTTGGCGCAAAAGCAGAAGACGTAAAACCTGAAGCTTCTTTCATCGAAGATTTAGGTGCTGATTCTCTTGACACTGTTGAGTTAGTAATGGCTTTAGAAGAAGAATTTGATATTGAAATTCCTGATGAAGAAGCTGAAAAAATTACAACTGTTCAATCTGCGATTGATTACGTTCAAAACAATCAATAAGATTTATATATAAGAGGTAGCCTGTTACCTCTTTATTTCATTGAATGAAAAACAAAAGGGATTTTAAAAATCCCTTTTGTTTTTTGCTATTTAGTTAATAAATCCAACGCTTCTTGGTATTTAGCAACGGTTTTCTCAATCACATCACTTGGTACTTTCGGTGCAGGAGCTTGTTTATTCCAACCGCTATTTTCTAACCAATCACGCACAAACTGTTTATCGAATGATGGTGGATTTGTACCCTCTTGATAAGTATCAACTGACCAAAAACGACTTGAATCTGGCGTTAAAACTTCATCCATTAAGGTTAATACACCATTCTCATCTAAACCAAATTCAAATTTTGTATCACAAATAATAATGCCTTTAGTCAGCGCATAATCTGCCGCTTCTTTATAAAGGGCGATAGCTGATTCTTTGACTTGTTTAGCTAAATCCGCTCCAATTTGACGCTCACACTCTTCATAGCTGATATTAATATCGTGGTCGCCCACTTCTGCTTTACTTGATGGCGTGAAAATAGGTTCTGGTAATTTACTTGCTTCCACTAACCCTTCTGGTAACGCTAACCCACAAATAGCCCCTGTTTTTTTATAGTCTTTTAAGCCACTACCCGTTAAATAGCCTCTTACAATCGATTCAATCTTCACTGGCGTTAAACGTTTACACACCACGGCACGATATTGAATGGCTTCCGCCTCTTCTTTTGGTAACACATCAAAAACTGAATCGCCCGTAAAATGATTAGGCATAATGTGTGACAATTTGTTAAACCAGAAATTAGAAATCTGAGTCAAAATTTCACCCTTGCGAGGAATAGGATCATCTAAAATCACGTCAAAGGCAGATAAGCGGTCAGTTGCGACCATTAACATACGCTTTTCATCAATTTCATAGAGATCACGCACTTTCCCAGAGTAAATTTTTTTAAGGCTGATTTGCATATTAGCATCCTATTGATTATATAAAAATGAAATAATGCCATTATACCAAAGTTACGCAAACGTTTGCGATAAATTAATATAGTGAAATGTCTGAAAAGAAATTAATGATTAATACGCCATCAATGATCCTTGGCTAATCACATCAATTGATGATAAAAACATTAAAGAAATTTAGTAACCAAAGCCTTTAAGCTGCTACAAATAATTTCAAAATCCTTGTTTAAATCAATAGTTACTACACTAATCGAATTTCCGTTAATCTCATAATAATAATTGGGTTGGACATCAGCTGTTGTTTTTGCATACAAGAGCATTCCACTTACTTTTTCATTATCTCGAGGTCGCCAATTATTTATATAAGTAAAAATCTGATACAGGTTAGCCGATATTAATTTATCTTTATTGTATCTATTTCCCATATTTTCGGAGTAAAACTTAGTATCTATAATCAATGTGTTATTTTTATTCTGTAATACCATATCCGTTTGCATAATAGGTAAGGCTTCATTAGATCCATCATCTACTTTCCACTTAATTTGTGGACGGGTAACTTTGTATTGAGTTTCCTTTTTATAAAAAGCATACACAAATTTTTCATATAATGACGATAGTCTTTGTTCATCATTTATACCTTGGTTCTTATAACCAGATGATACCGAAAGAATCATTTCTTCATATAAAAAACGACAGATATCAATCAGAAACTGATAACGAATGTTTTGACGATTATATTTAATATTTTTCCATTGGCTAAGACTTAATTCAATATCGGAAACGTTCTTAAAATAGACTAAAAAGCTAAGAAATTTATGACGTTTTTCCTTTGATATTTTTCTTGATCTAGCAAGATAAGCTAAAGTTGCTTTTAAAATCTGATTAAGAAATATATCTTCAGAAAACTCATCATAAACAATCAATAATTTATTATCAATCATCGAATTTTGTTTAATTGAAGTATTGAGATCTAATTTGCCTCGTATTACGCTAGATTTTTCATTGATTAGAATATAGTCTTTTAGTAATCCACTGCGAATTAGCACTGGAACACCAATTATTAGTATTTCAGCATATAGCTCTATAACATTTTTAAATTTTTCTGGAGTAAAACTCTTATATTCTGAAAAATATAAAGTCTGATAGGCATAGGCCAACATATAATAAACATTCCTAATGGGAATTTTCCTATTATTCACTGCAAGCATCCTTCAAACGATTTGCCCATTCATCAGCCTTTTCTTGATTATCAAACCAATATTCTTCAAGTTGTGGAATAATTTCAAAATTAACAATTTCTTTAGTTCGTTGCACTGCATTCTCTTTAAGAGCTTGATCAACAAAATAGCTATGTCCAATTTGGAAACCTTTTCCTAATGAATTAGTAATCTCTATATTTAGTTCGTGAATTATACTAATGACTTTTAATAATGTTGATGAATTTTCAATACTTTCAAGATAATCTTGAAAAGTACTATTTTCAAAAGCAGGATTAATATCAAAAAAAGCAAAACGGCGACGTAAGGCATAATCAAGTAAAGCTAAACTTCTATCGGCAGTATTCATCATACCTATTAAATATAAATTATCAGGTACAGAAAATTTTTCATCAGAATAAAGTAAATTAATAGACTTACCCCGTTTATCTGTCTCAATAAGCATCATTAACTCACCGAAAATTTTACTCATATTACCCCGATTAATTTCATCAATGATAAAAAAATATTTGGTATCAGGATCTTCCGATGCATTTCTAGCAAATTCAACAAAAGGACCTTTTTTTAATTCGAAACCATCTCCATCCTTTTTAGGGCGATAGCCTTCAATAAAGTCTTCATAGCTATAACTTTGATGAAATTGAATCATTTGAATGCGAGAATCATCTGTTTCTCCCATAACCAAATAGGCTAAACGATCAGCAATAAATGTTTTTCCTACACCTGGTGCACCTCTAAGAATTAGATTTTTCTTATGGTCAAGTATTGATCTTAAAGTAATTACATCCTCTTTATTAAGAAACACCTCTTTCATAAAATCATTTAAGCTATAAGAATTACTATTTTGATCAATACTCACTTCACTCTCTGTAGGCTGGTTATTAGGGTAGTTTAATAATGGATGTTCTTTATAATACAAAAATTTCAGATATGCACGAAGTAATGTTCCAAGATGAACAACACCTCCTGTATTACTGAGCTGACTTCGTTCTCCTTTATCGTAAGTCATTTGTACATACTTTTGTTTCCATTTCTCATTTTTTTGGAAAAAGCTTTTTGATAATGTGGTTGCTTACCTTTGAGAATTTTTTCAATTTGTTCATCATTGTCTTCAGTAATTTTTTTATAAATATTCTTAAATTCTTCAAAGGAACGATAAGAAAAAAAACTTTTACGATAAATTTTCCCATCATTTAATCCAAAAGATTTCAATAAATGTCCTAACTTGTCAATATATGGGGCATACCATCCACCACTTTGTTTTCCTAGATTTTCCATTGCCCATTCAGAGAAAAGTATTTTTTGTTGTTCTGCTATATTATTCATACAATACCTTGCCAAATTCCATCTTAGTTACTACCTTTAATATTAGAATAAAGAAATGCTTTTTTCTACTTATTTGAAGAAGCCAAAAATTTAGCCAATGAATGATTTTTATAAAATAAAAATAGAAATATTAGGTACAAAAAAGGGCTGAAGATCAGCCCTTAAGTACGTCATATTATGCTAAATGAATTATTTCGGCGCACCGATAGGAAGTACTGTACGTCCAAAACTTTCATTAATAATTTCTGCTGCTGCTAGATAAAATGCTAAGAAAGCAGTTAATAAGCCAAAGTTTCCACCAATATGAGTGATTGAATGGTTACCCATAAAGTCGCCTGCGGCAAGTAGGTAGAATGTGATAGTTAATGCAAGGAAAATTGCTTGCAATGCACGTGGTTTAGTTAATGTGCCGATAAACATCATTAAAGTAAAGGTTCCCCAAGCAACTAAATACCAACCCACAAATGAGGCAGATACTGTGGAGGCAAAAAATACTTTAAATAATGCAAAAGACCACCAAAATGCACCATAGCTAGTAAATGCAGTAAAGCCAAAGGTATTTCCTTTAGCAAACTCAAACATCCCCGCGATCATTTGAGCAGTACCGCCAAAAGCAAAACCCATTGCGAGAACTAATCCTACGTTGTCCCCAGTAAACGTTCCGTTGTTAATTAAGCTTAATAACCAAGTGGTCAAAGCAAATCCACATAGCCCTAATGGACCAGGGTTTGCAGTAGCAGAATGATTAGATGACATCTAAAACCTCTAATTAATTATTTGTTCTAAGTATATTCCAGTATTTTTCATAGACTTCTACGGCATCACCCACATCACCTTGTAAAATACCTTTTTCTATTTCTTCTTTTGGTGGGAAAATTAAAGGATCTTGTACCACTTCAGGAGAAAGTAATGCTTTTACTCCTTCGTTTGGCATAGAGAATCCCATTTTTTCAATCACCTCTTTTGCACTTTCAGGACGCAACAAGAAATCAATAAATTTATGTGCTGCATCTATATTTTTTGCATTTTTAGGAATTGCATAATTATCCATCCAAATAACCGCTCCCTCTTTCGGGAAAACAAATTGTAAAGCTGGATTTTCTGCTTTTGCTCTATATGCCGAACCTGTCCATTGCATTCCGACATCAACTTCGCCTTGTAAATAAGGCATTTCAGGTGAGTCTGAATTAAATACTAAGACATTTGGCATTAAGGTTGTTAAACGCTCGTAAGCTGCTTTGATTTCATCTGGATTTGTTGTATTTGGAGATTTACCATCTAGCAACAAAGCAATATGAAACACTTCACGAGAGTCATTCATTAGCAATAATTTGCCTTTGAATTCGGGTTTCCAAAAATCACCCCAGCTAGTGAGTGATTTAGGGTCAATCATATCTGCATTCACACCAATACCCGTTAAACCATAAACGTAAGGTAGTGAATATTTGTTTTCGGGATCGAATGATTTATCCATTAATTCTTTGCTGACATAATCTAAATTTTTCAATTTAGTTTTGTCTATAGGTGCTAACATTCCTTCTTTCGCCATTTTCCCTACATAGTAACTAGAAGGGAATACGATATCGTAGCCTGCATTGTCAGCGAGTTTTAACTTAGAATACATTTCCTCATTACTTTCAAAGGTCGAATAAATAACTTCGATACCTGTTTCATCCGTAAATTGTTCTAATAATGATGAAGGAACGTATTCCGTCCAGTTATAGACATATAGCTGTTCCGTTGCGTGTGCTGACATCGCTGAAAATGCAATAGCAATTGCGGTGAGTTTTTTTAAAAATGTTTGCCAGAATTTAATCAATGGTTTGATCCTCTCTTAGTAAAAATAACATGATGAAAAATATAATATTTGCAAATTTAGCAGAATAACTTACCACTTATATAGCAAATCGCCCTTACTTTTTGAAAGTAAGGGCGATGGATTATAAAGATTTTTAAGATTATTTCTATCAAAAACCTAACAAGCGGTCAGTTATTTCCTAAGTTTTACAAATACATAAACGCATTTACAAATCAGTTTGAGATAATACACCTTCATATTGACGATATTTTTGTAAATGAACCCTGTGACTAAAACGAATAATCGGGCGAATTAACATTTGAATACTCCCAATAACAAATAACCATACACCGATCTTGGTAAGATCAGGGTAAAAAAACATAATACTGCCGATAAGAAAAATAAGACCAATCAGGAAATCATTAACGATACTCAACGTTTCATATCGCTGATGAATAATCAGTGCCTCTGACCCAAAATGGAGAATTAATGGAGGTTGTAACTTATCTAAACTATTGGACATTTTTTCCTTATTCATTTTGTGTTCTCTTGTGGTTAATTTTCTTCATCAATGCCTAAGGAATCCCAAATTGCATCAATACGTTCTACTACTTTAGGATCGTGGTGAATCGGTGTTCCCCATTCACGTTGAGTTTCCCCTTGCCATTTATTTGTGGCATCAATCCCCATTTTTGAGCCTAAACCTGCGACTGGTGAGGCAAAATCAAGGTAATCAATTGGAGTATTCTCGATAAGCGTGGTATCACGAGCCGGATCACAACGTGTGGTAATTGCCCAAATAACGTCTTTCCAATCCCTTGCATTGACATCATCATCACACACAATCACATACTTTGTATACATAAATTGACGGAGGAAAGACCACACGCCCATCATCACGCGTTTAGCGTGACCTGCATATTGTTTTTTGATCGTTACCACTGCTAAACGATAAGAACAGCCTTCAGGCGGTAGATAAAAATCGACAATTTCAGGGAATTGTTTTTGCAAAATAGGGATAAAGACTTCATTCAAGGCTTCGCCTAGTACAGCGGGTTCATCGGGTGGACGACCTGTGTAAGTAGAATGATAAATCGCATCTTTACGCATCGTAATATGTGTTACTGTAAAGACTGGAAAATACTCTTGTTCATTGTAGTAACCAGTATGATCGCCATAAGGACCTTCTAATGCGGTTTCTTCGAGGTCAATATACCCTTCTAAAACAATTTCCGCACTTGCAGGCACCTCTAGATAATTGCTGATAGATTTCACCACTTCGGTTTTATGTCCACGCAATAATCCTGCAAAAGCGTATTCAGATAAGGTATCAGGAATCGGTGTTACTGCCGCTAAAATAGTCGCAGGATCTGCCCCTAATGCAACAGACACCGGGAAAGGTTTACCTGGATTAGCCTCTTTCCATTCTTGGAAATCTAAAGCGCCACCACGGTGGGATAACCAACGCATAATGAGCTTATTTTTTCCAATTAATTGTTGGCGATAAATACCTAAATTTAAGCGTTTTTTATAGGGACCTTGAGTAATGGTTAATCCCCAAGTAACTAGCGGTGCAACATCGCCTCCCCAGCAATGCATAATTGGTAATTTATACAAATCCACATCATCGCCAGAAAGAACAACTTGTTGGCACTCTGCTTTACTTAATACCTTGCTTGGCATATTTAACACTTGCTTCCATTGTGGAATTTGCCCAATGAGTTCTTTAAATCCTTTTGGTGGCTCAGGCTCTTTCAAAAAAGCTAATAATTTGCCTAATTCACGCAATGCTTTCGTGTCTGACTGCCCCATTCCCATTGCAACACGCTCAGGCGTACCGAATAGATTGCATAAAACAGGCATATCAAATCCCTTTGGATTTTCAAATAACAATGCAGGACCACCTTTGCGTAAGGTGCGATCAGAAATTTCCGTCATCTCTAAATAGGGATCAATTTCTTGGGTGATTCGTTTTAATTCACCCTTTTGCTCAAGCAAATCTAGAAACTCTCGTAGATTCTTATATTTCATATTTTGACTCCTCAATTGAGTGCAGTATAACAAATCTTAATCATTACAAGCGGTTATTTATTGTGAAAATTTTGTAATAAAATAACCATAAAAAATTTATAGTAATTTGATTCAATTCTGCTAAGATCGCCTCACTAATCAAATATAGGAGAACATAAAAATGTTTAAAAGAACTGCTTTAAGCGTTGCTTTACTTGGTGCAACAGCTTTATCACATGCTGATGTCTTAACATCAATCAAACCGCTTGGTTTTATCGCAAGTGCAATCACTGATGGTGTAACAAATACACAAGTCCTTTTACCAGTAACTGCTTCTCCACATGACTACAGCCTTAAACCATCTGATGTAGAAAAATTAAAATCTGCTGATCTTGTAGTTTGGGTTGGTGATGAAATGGAAGCATTCCTAGAAAAAAGTATCGAACAATTACCAGAAGATAATGTTTTAACTTTAGAAGAAGTTCATGCAATTGAAGAGCTTGTGGAAGGCTCAAGCAAAGACCATCATGACCACGATCATGATGATCACGACGACGATGACCATGATGATGACGATCATGATCACGAGCATGCTCATCACGATCATGACCACGAACACCATCACGATGATGAAGGTCATGACTTTGTGGATGGCGATGATATCCACGGTCACCACCACGATGAAAACTGGCACGTTTGGCTTTCACCATCAGCAAGTACAGATATTGCTCAAGCAATTGCTGATCGTTTAATTGAAAAAATGCCTAACCAAAAAGCAAAAATTGAAGCTAACTTAGCAGAATTCAAAACTAAATTAACTGCAAAAAATGCTGAAATTGTAAAACAACTTTCAAGTGTTTCAGGTAAAGGTTACTACACTTTCCATGATGCTTATGGTTATTTTGAAGATGCTTATGGCTTAACTTCATTAGGTTCATTCACAATCAATCCAACAGTTGCTCCTGGCGCAAAAACACTAGCTGCAATTAAAGCGGATATTGCATCAAATAAAGCACAATGCTTATTTGCGGAACCACAATTTACACCAAAAGTAATTGAAACTTTAAGTCAAGGTACTGCAACCAAAGTTGGCCAATTAGATCCTCTTGGTGCAAAAGTTGAATTAGGCAAAGATTCTTACCCACAATTCTTACAAGTAATGGCTGACGAATTTAGCCAATGCTTAGCTAACTAAGAGATTAAATTCAAATGCCATTTCAAATGGAGAAATCCGTTGGAATGGCATATTTTCATAATACTCTCTACATAGTATAAATAGAAAATTTACCGTAAAACTAAAATTGGCTTTTTACAATGTCTTGCTACTTTAACCGTATTTGAACTCAATCCTTTCGCTTTCGGTTTACTACTTGCAAGCATGACGATCAAATCAATATCTTTCTCTTCAGCAATACGATTAATTTCCTCATAAATAGTGCCATGAGCAACGATATGTTGTACTCTCGAACCCTCAGGGAAATGTGCTTTAGTAAAATCATGCAGAGCCTTATTGGCTTCTTCTACTACTGATTTGTCGAAATTCTTTGGTAAAAATGCAGAAATAAAACTGTCATCAATCGGTTCAATAATAGTTACAACACGATAAATAGCGTTCGGGTTATGTGCTGTCATTTTTTGTGCGGTTTCAACCACAAACTTCGCACTTTCCAAATTACTTAGATCGACGGCAATTAATATTTTATTATACATAGTCTGTCCTTTATGGTGAAAGCGGTAAGATCATTGCAAAATTTTGCCATAATCTCACCGCTTGTTAGCTACTGTTTTTTAACTCGACGACGTTGATTCCAAGCAATTACCCAAATAAGTAATAATGCTGGAATAAACATCCATTCTTTCGCGATAGCATCTTGAGAGAATGAGACATCAAGAATTGTTTGATCCCAATTCAGCCCCGCTTTTGCGGCAGGGGAATCAATCTCAACATTATCAATTAAAATCTTAGGTGATGACTTACCGTTAATTTCAATCTGTTCTCCAGTATCTAATAACATTAAACCTAATGCTTCAATACGTTCTTCGCCTGTTGCCCCTTCTGGCACAACTAACTCTGAATAGAATTCAATTTCAGAACCATACGGGTCTAAACCTCGTACTTTCAACATCATATTCTCGCCGACTTTAGATTTCTCTATTTCTTGTACTAATTGAGTCGGTTCAACATGATAAGAAGTCGGTGAAATTTCTTCCATAAAGAAGCCTGGACGGAACAAGGTAAATGCCGCTAGTATCAATGCTAATGTTTCCCACCATTTATTCTTGGTAAAGAAGAAATTCATCGTTGCAGCAGTGAAAACTAAAATACCGATAGTTGCCGTTACAAAGACTAACAATCCTTTTGCCCACCCCACATCGATCAACAACAAGTCTGTATTGAAGATAAAGAGGAAAGGTAAAATGACCGTTCTTAAGCTATAGTAGAAGGCCTGCACCCCAGTCTTAATAGGACTTCCCCCTGAAATCGCTGCTGCCGCAAAGGAAGCCAAGCCAACAGGAGGGGTAACATCCGCCATAATACCAAAGTAGAAAACAAATAAGTGGACTGCAATCAATGGTACGATCAAGCCATTTTGTTTACCAATTTCAACGATGACTAACGCCATTAATGAAGAAACAACGATATAGTTTGCCGTAGTTGGTAAGCCCATACCAAGTATCAAGCTGAAGATGGCAACAAGGATCAACATAATTAAAATATTGCCCATTGAAAGCATTTCAATGATACCTGAAAGCTGAACACCAAAACCGGTTAAAGACACAACACCAACAATGATACCTGCCGTCGCCGTAGCGATACCGATACCAATCATATTTCTTGCGCCCGATTCTAAGCCATCGACTAAATCTTTAACACCTTGTTTGAATAACGAAGCTTTATGCCCACTATCCTTACGGAATAAACTTAATAATGGACGTTGTGTAATTAAGATAAAGCTGAGTGCAACGGTTCCCCAGAATGCAGATAGGCCTGGTGACATTTGTTCAACCATTAAACACCACATTAATACTACTACTGGTAATAGATAATGTAAGCCAGCATTTACTGTTGGTTTGCGATAAGGCAGTTTAACCACTTTAGAATTTGGATCATCCATTTCTAAATCAGGAAATCTTGCTACTCGGCGAATCAAACCTATATAAGCTAATGTAAGTGCAATAGCTACAATGAGGAATGCTGAATTTGGAATAACATCTTTAATCCAACCTAATCCATAGTAAACCGCCATAGCAAGCACAATAACAACTAAAATAGAGGTCACTGCTTTTAATAATGTCGCTAAAAATGGACTTGCAGGTTCGACACGTTCTAAGCCATTCAAGCCTAATTTTTGTGCTTCTAAATGTACAATATAAACTAAGGCAATATACGAAATTAATGCTGGTAAAAACGCATGAGTGATTAACTCACTATAGGGCATATTAACGTATTCAATCATTAAGAATGCCGCTGCTCCCATTACAGGTGGCATGATTTGCCCATTCACAGATGAGGCAACTTCAATCGCTCCCGCTTTTTCGGCATTTAGACCAACACGTTTCATCATTGGAATAGTGAATGTTCCCGTTGTAACTACATTAGCAATTGATGAGCCTGATACTAATCCAGTTAAACCAGAAGAAACCACCGCCGCTTTACCTGGACCACCACTAAAATGCCCTAAATAAGCAAAGGCAGTTTTAATAAAATAGTTACCTGCGCCAGCTTTATCTAATAACGCACCAAACAATACGAATAGGAACACGTATTTTGTTGAAACCCCTAGGGCGACACCAAATACCCCTTCCGTTGTGATCCATTGTTGGTTGATGATTTGCGATAATGAGCCTGAACGATGGCTGATAATCCAGCTAGTTGGTAAATATTGCCCAAAATAGTTATATAGTAAGAAAACTCCTGCAATAATTACTAATGGCAAACCTAAACTACGACGACAAGCCTCTAAAAGAATAAGAAGACCTAAGCATCCAGCAATAATATCTTGCGTATTTGGTGCGCCAAAACGTGTTACCAATCCATCATAAAAGAAAATGTAATACGCGCCCAAAAAAGCACCTAACACAGCAAAGAGCCAGTCTTGATAAGGTACTCTATGTTTCGGCGAGGTTGAAAACGCTGGAAAGGAAAGATAGGCTAAAAACAACGCAAATGCTAAATGGATAGATCGAGCCTTAGTGTCATCAATCACGACATTAAGATCCCATCCCCAATTTCTTACAACTTCTTGTAACCAAAATGGTAAAGGAGAAGTGTAATAGAGCTGAAATAAAGACCATAAGATAGCAACTACGATGATAGTCTTTTTTGTTAGCCCACTTGGGTTCCGTCCTCCCGCATCATTGGATGCCACCATATCCTGTAAATCGTCATAATTAACAGTATTGTCTTGTTTGGACATAAAAATTCCTAAAATCAAAAACGAGCGATCTTATTTTAAATAATTTGTAAAATATATCGAATAAATGACCGCTTGTAAGGTTAAACAGAAAAAGGCAGGATTAACCTGCCTCTTATTTTTAATCAAGATTAAGATTATTGAATCCAACCACGCTCTTTATAATAACGTACTGCGCCATCATGAAGCGGAGCTGAAAGTGCATTCTTAATCATATCTTGTTCTGTAAGATTTGCAAATGCTGGATGTAAGCGTTTGAAACGTGAGAAGTTATCGAATACTGCTTTAACTACAGCATAAACTTTATCGTCATCCACATCAGCAGAAGTGACTAATGTTGCATACACACCGAATGTATCTACTGGCTCATCAGAACCTTTATATAATCCACCTGGAATCGTTGCTTTTGCATAGTAAGGGTGATCTGCAACTAATTTATCAATTGCTTCGCCTGTTACTGGCACTAAATGTGCATCACAAGATGCTGCTGCTTCTTTTAATGCGCCATTTGGATGACCTACATTATAAGTGATAGCATCTAAGTTGTTATCACACATTACTGAAGCCATTTCTGAAGGTTTTAACTCAGACGCGACTTTGAATTCTTTATCTGTCCAACCTTTCGCATCTAAAATAACGTTCATTGTTGCACGTGTACCAGAACCTGGATCGCCTACGTTTACTCTTTTACCTTTTAAATCATCAAAAGTTGCAACACCTGAATCATCACGAGCCATTACAGTAAATGGTTCTGGATGGATAGAGAAGATCGCACGTAATTTATCATTCTTTTTGTTTTCAAATGAACTTGTACCATTGTACGCATGATATTGCCAGTCTGATTGAGCAATTCCCATGTCCATTTGATTATCTGCGATTGAATTTAAATTCGCTACTGAGCCACCCGTTGATGGTGCGTTACATTTAATTTGTGTTTTTGCTGTATCACGATTTACAAGTTGGCATACAGATTGTCCAACCACATAATAAACACCCGTTTGACCACCAGTACCAATAGTAATAAACTGCTCTTCAGCTTGAGCAGAAATAGAAAAAGCTGACATCGCTAATGTTGTAAGCAAAGAAAATTTGAATAATTTTTTCATTTAAATAGATCCTCTTATCGGGAAAAAATAGCATATTGCTGTATTCGTTTTTTTTTGAGATATATCAAAAAAGACGTATTAGGTATACTAAACTTTAAGTATATATGCAAATCATTTATCACTAAAATAAGGCTAACTTCACAAAATATTCGCAATTTTTACCTTAAAAAGACGAAATATGGAATTTTTTATCCCAAATACTCAACAAACTATTTTTGAAGAAGAAATCAAAAAAAGTCGATTTATTACCTACATTCGCCACACTGAAGGTTTAGAAGAAGCTAAAGCATTTTGGGCAGAAGTAAAGGCTCTGCATCCCCAAGCTCGCCATCATTGTTGGGCATGTGTTGCTGGTTCACCTAATGACTCTCAACAATATGGATTTTCTGATGATGGCGAACCTTCTGGTACAGCAGGAAAACCCATGCTTAATCATTTACAAGGCAGCGGGCTAGGTGAAATCAGTGCTGTAGTGGTACGCTACTATGGTGGGGTTTTGCTAGGTACGGGCGGGCTAGTGAAAGCGTATGGAAATGGGGTTCAACAAGCTCTACAACAAGTTGAAAAAATACGCAAAGTATTACGCGAATCTTACCGCTTGCAATGCGAATATGATCAATTCCATAGCTTGCAAAATTTACTTGATGAACAAGATATCATTATTCTTGAACAAGAATTTGCGGAAAAAATAAACTTAACAATCGGTATTAATCCTTCGTATTTATCACAGATTGAAAATCTACTCACACAACGCTTTTCAGGAAAACTCGTACTCAGTGAAGCGGTATGATTGTGATTATTTTTTGCAATCACATTTTGGTGGAACTGGATCTTCTCCACCTTCACTTAAAGGATGGCAACGAGCAATACGTTTTGCAGCCAACCAACCACCTTTTAGCCCACCATGAAAGCGAATAGCTTCTAGAGCATAAGCTGAGCAAGTTGGCTGAAAGCGACAACGGGGACCAATCAATGGACTGATAAAATAGCGGTAAAATTTAATAATACCTATCAATAAATAGGCGATTAAGCTTGTTCCCTGTTTTTTTGTGACAGGCGAATGTGACGATGCCATAATTTTTCTAAGGTTTCAAATAATTCTTGATTGCTCAATTTACCAATTCCGCCTTTTGCGACAAAGACAAAATCATAGCAAGGTAATTCATGCTGTTTTAGGCGAAAACTTTCACGCACAATACGTTTAATCCGATTTCTATCATGAGCACGTTTTAAATGTTTTTTCGCAACAGTTAATCCTAAACGAGGCTTATCAAAATTATTTTGTCGAGCAAGAAGAGTAAGTTGAGGAGTGCTAGCTCGAAACGGCTGTTCGAAGACTGCTTTAAATTGAACGGGAGCTAACAAACGTAGCTCCCGAGAAAAAGTTAGCTTATTCACACAATGTGTATCTGCTAGTATCTACAAATTATGCAGACAAACTTTTACGACCTTTAGCACGACGGCGTGCTAATACTTGGCGACCGTTTTTAGTTGCCATACGAGCACGGAAACCGTGAGAACGAGCGCGTTTTAATACTGATGGTTGAAATGTACGTTTCATGTTATCTACCCAAAAATGTAATAAATGTTGGCGTATGCCAAAACAATAATAATAAAAATAGAGTGCGAATTCTACCGACAAAGTAAAGAAAGATCAAGGCATAATACTCATATTTTATAACTAGACTTATAACTAAAATAATATACTTTCTGTTCATAATTCAAACATCCATTACCCTATTTAAAACATTTGAAGATATTATTTTTAGTAAAAAAATGTTATGTTGAAAGAAAAATTTATTTTAGGAGGATAATGTTGATTAACTTGATAAAAAGCTTTTTTAAACTTGGCTCTGCGGGTGGAATTTTATTATTATTCTTTGCTTCCATTGCCATTATTTTAGCAAACACCTCTGCAGAAAATCTCTATTTTGACTTTTTAGATATGCCTGTTCGAATCCAAATTGGATTATTCGAAATTCATAAACCTCTTTTAATGTGGGTAAATGATGGTTTTATGGCAATATTTTTCATATTAGTTGGATTAGAAGTTAAGAGAGAATTATTGATAGGTGCCTTATCTAGCTATCAAAAAGCTATTTTCCCTGCTGTAGGTGCAATTGGAGGAATGGTTATTCCTGCTTTAATCTATTGGGGATTAAATCAAGGCGTGCCTGAAAATCAGTCTGGTTGGGCTATTCCGATGGCAACGGATATTGCTTTTGCCCTTGGTGTGCTTGCACTCTTAGGTAAACGTGTTCCATTTGCTCTAAAAATATTCTTACTAGCCTTAGCAATCATTGATGATCTTGGTGCTATTGTTGTTATTGCAATTTTCTTTTCTCACGAATTAAGTACAACAGCATTAATTTCTGCTGGAATTTCTATTGCGATATTAATTACCCTGAACCGAATGAAAGTAACCGCCCTTTGTGCTTATCTTGTTGTAGGTATCATTTTATGGGCATCAGTATTAAAATCTGGTGTTCATGCAACCTTAGCAGGAGTTATTATCGGTTTTTGTATCCCTCTAAAAGGGAAAAAAGACGAAACACCATTAATCGATTTAGAACATATCCTGACACCATGGTGTTCTTTTGTAATTTTACCACTCTTTGCTTTTTCTAATGCAGGAGTATCTCTCTCAGGCATGGGAATAAGTAGTCTAACCTCGCCATTAACACTTGGTGTAACTCTCGGTCTGTTAATTGGTAAACCTCTTGGCGTTTTTCTATTTAGTTATACAGCAGTTAAATTAAGAATTGCTCAACTACCAAAAGGAGTTAATTTTAAACAAATTTTTGCTATATCCATCCTATGTGGTATCGGATTCACTATGTCGATGTTCTTAGCAAGTTTGGCCTTTGGTGATGACTCTAACGGACAGCTCATGTCTTTAGCGCGATTAGGAATCCTGATCGGCTCATTTGTTTCTGCAATCCTTGGTTATTTCTTGTTACGTCATTGTACTGCCGATCAACAACATAATTAATCAAGAAAAAAACTCCATGACCATAATTGAGTTCAATAAAAATGGTACAACTTTATTGAACTCATTATATTTTCATCACCAATGTCGATAGGCATTAGCACCAAATCTTATAATATCATCATCTTAATGATCCTTTTAGTTTAATACTGCTATTATTTAATAACGCTTTTCTGCGTTATGTCTTATTTTGCGATACAATAAGGCATTAATATTCAATCAATACCATTTTATGAACACAAATAAATTAAAGATTATTTTTGCAGGTACGCCTGATTTTGCTGCAATCCATTTACAAGCATTGTTAGATTCTGAACATGATGTCATTGCAGTTTATACCCAACCTGACAAACCTGCTGGTCGAGGTAAAAAATTACAATCTAGCCCAGTAAAAAAACTGGCTGAATCTCATAATATTCCTGTTTTTCAACCTAAATCTTTGCGTAAAGAAGAGGCTCAAGCGGAGTTTGCAACTTTAGGCGCGGATGTTATGGTCGTTGTGGCTTACGGCTTAATTTTACCGAAAGCAATCTTAGATATACCTCGCTATGGTTGTCTTAATGTACATGGTTCGCTACTTCCTCGTTGGCGTGGTGCTGCACCGATTCAACGGGCAATTTGGGCGGGTGATCAAGAAACGGGCGTTACTATTATGCAAATGGATGTTGGATTGGATACAGGCGATATGTTACATAAAGTTACGACACCAATTTTACCAACTGAAACGTCAGCATCACTTTATGAACGTTTAGCTGAAATTGCGCCACCAGCATTGATTGAAGTACTCAATGGATTAACAAACGGTCAGTTTGTCGCAGAAAAACAACAAGAAGACTTAGCAAACTACGCGGAAAAACTTACCAAGGAAGAAGCAAAACTTGATTGGGATCTTACCGCTTGCCAGCTAGAAAGAAATATTCGTGCTTTCAATCCTTCTCCGATTGCTTACCTCAATTTAATGGTAGATGGTAAAGAAGAGCGAATTAAAGTTTATCAAGCAGATGTATTACCGCATCAAAATAAAACGGCAGGGACGATACTTTCGGTTGATAAAAAAGGCATTCAAATTGCAACTAAAGAAGGTGTACTCAATATCACTCAATTACAACCCGCGGGGAAAAAACCAATGTCAGTCCAAGATTTTCTGAATGGACGAGGTGAGTGGTTTAAAGTTGGAGAGGTGATTTAAATTGAAAAAACAATCTTCCCGAGCCATTTCAGCCCAAATCATTCGTCAAGTTTTGGACGAAGGTAAATCCCTGTCTGCTTTAATTCCACAAATTCAGCAAGAGGTGGATGCGAAAGATTTACCTTTTATTCAAGAAATCACTTTTGGTGTTTGTCGTGTTCTTCCTCGCTTAGAAGCGATTATTAAATTGTTGGTCGCTAAACCCCTTAAAGGGAAAACCAGATTAGTCCATTGCTTATTATTAGTTGGATTATACCAATTACTTTATATGCGAGTGCCTGCTCATGCTGCTGTGGACGAAGTAGTTAATGCGACTAAAACATTAAAGTTAGATAGTTTTAGAGCCTTAACCAACGGGGTATTACGTCGTTTTTTACGCGAGCAAGAAAGCATTCTTGCAAAAGTGGATAAACATTGGCAAACCTTGCACCCAGAATGGTTAGTGAATAAATTGAAAAAAGCCTATCCCCACTGGCGAGAAATTATTGGAGCCAATAATCAACGTCCGCCAATGTGGTTAAGGGTCAATACTCAACAAAACTCCTCCATGGATTATGTAAAATTATTGGGCGATAGCGTAGCAACAGATAATACTAATGAGATCCCTGATTCAGCGATTCGTTTAGTGAATCCGCAAGCGGTTACTTCTTTACCAAATTTTGCAACAGGTGGAGTAACCGTACAAGATGCTCACGCTCAATGGTCTGCACACTGGCTTGAACCACAAAATGATGAATGGATTTTAGATGCTTGTGCTGCCCCAGGTGGCAAAACGACTCATATCCTAGAATTAGCTCCCCAAGCAAACGTGATCGCTGTGGATATTGAATCCTCTCGTTTAAAACGGGTTGAAGAAAATCTACAACGCCTTGGACAACAAGCTACGGTTTTATGTGGTGATGCAACTCAACCTGAACAATGGCTCAAAGAAGATAGATTATTTGACCGAATTTTATTAGACGCCCCTTGTTCCGCAACGGGTGTAATTCGTCGTCATCCTGATATCAAATGGTTACGTAAAGAAAGTGATATTGAAGAACTTGCAGAGTTACAAGGTAAAATTCTTTCTGCACTCTGGAAGAAACTAAAACCGAATGGCGTATTACTGTATGCAACTTGTTCAGTTTTACCCGAAGAAAATAGTGAGCAAATTAAACGCTTTCTCGAAAAAACAAGAGATGCTAAATTAGTTGAAATAAGTTTAAATGGCGAAAAAATCACAAAGAAACAATTTTTCCCGACACCTAATGGTGGGGATGGATTCTTCTACGCAAAATTGATGAAACGAGCAGATTAGTATGAAAATTATTATTTTAGGGGCAGGGCAAGTTGGTACGACACTAGCTGAATATTTATCTAATGATGATAATGATATCGTAATTATTGATGATGATCAGTCTCGCTTAAATAAATTACAAGATAAACACGATTTACAGGTCGTCAAAGGCAATGCCGCCTCGCCTCGAATTCTTCGCCAAGCAGGTGCAAGTGATGCAGATTTGATTGTGGCGGTAACAAACAGCGATGAAAGTAATATGATTGCGTGTCAAATTGCTTATACTTTATTTAACATTCCTACAAAAATCGCACGTATTAGAAATCCTGATTATGTCTATGAAAGTGAAGTACTATTCAGCAATGCAGTGTTACCGATTGATCATATCATTGCCCCTGAGCTTTTAGTTACCCAAGAAATCTTACGTTTAATTGATTACCCTGGAGCATTACAAGTGGCGCATTTTGCCAATGATCTTGTCAGTGTAGTTCATGTTAAAGCCTACTATGGTGGACCACTCGTCGGATATCCAATTTCAGTCTTAACTGACCATCTTCCTTATATTGAAACGCGTATTTTATCCATTTTCCGTCAAGATAAAGGCTTTGTACCACAAGGCTCAACAATTATAGAAGCGGGCGATGAGGTCTTCTTTATTTGTGCAACAAATCATATCAAAGCGGTCATGGCTGAATTACAACGCTTAGAAAAACCACATAAACGAATTATGATCGTAGGCGGTGGTAATATAGGTACGGAGTTAGCTAAAAATCTTGAGCAAAATTACAGTGTAAAATTATTAGAACGAGACCAAGAAAAAGCAGAAAGACTCTCTGAGAAATTATCGAACACCCTCGTTTTATGCGGTGATGCGTCTGATCAGGAATTATTATTTGAAGAGCATATTGAGAATATTGACTTATTTTTAGCTTTTACCAGTGATGATGAAGCCAATATTATGTCGGGGCTACTTGCTAAACGCTTAGGAGTAACTAAAGCAATCGTATTAGTGCAACGTCTTGCCTATTTAAACTTAATTCAAGGCGGTACTATTGATATCGCATTATCTCCTCAACAAGCAACGATCTCTGCATTATCAAGTCATGTGCGTAAAGGTGATATTGTGAAAGTTGCATCTTTTAGACAAGGAGAAGTTGAAGCAATAGAAATTATCGCCCATGGTGATAGTGAATCCTCTAAAATTGTTGGACGCAAAATGAGTGAAATCAAATTACCTCAAGGTGCGGTTATTGGATCGATTGTCCGTAATGGGCTTGTCATTATTGCGCATAAATCAACAGTGATAGAAGAAAATGATCATCTGATTTTATTACTCAATGATAGAAAACAGGTAGAAGAAATAGAAAAAATGTTCCAAGTCAGCAGCTTCTATCTATAGCCAATCCAAATATAAAAAAAGCCTCATAAACTTAACTTATGAGGCTTTTTTCCAACGATTAATCTATTGGCGGTATGTACTCACCTTTCACAATCGACTCTTTAATTCTATTCGCTTCTGCTAAAACCTGATCTAATAAGGATTTAACATCATCAAATGTCGCTACTGGACTGAGTAAGGTCATTTTTAATGATTGAACATTGCCAACCTTAGTTACCCCAATATTCGCCTCTCCACGTGCAAATAATTCATCTGCCACGTTTTGATTTAAGCTGTCAATAAACTCCGTTGGGTAGTCTTTCGGCACAACACGGAATAAAACCGATGCAAATTGTGATTCAACAAACATTTCTAAATCATCAGTTGATTTAATGTACTCTGACACCTGTTGAGCTAATTTAATGCCGTGATCGATCATTGAACCATAGAGCGACTCGCCCAATGCTTCAATGGTAAACCATAATTTTAATGCATCAAAACGACGAGTGGTTTGTAATGATTTAGCGACGAGATTTGGCACGCCATGCTCTTCATCATATTCTGAATTAAGATAATCGGCTTTGTAATCAATGTAGCGATAGTCTTCTTCATTTTTAAGTAAAAATGCACCACAAGAAATACTTTGGAAGAAATGCTTATGGAAATCTAAGGTAACAGAATCCGTCAATTCAAGCCCATCTAACCAATGGCGGTAATCATTGGAAAGCAATAATGCGCCACCCCATGCAGCATCAACGTGCATCCAGATGCCATATTGATCGGTGATCGCTCGAATTTCTTTGAGAGGATCAATCGCTCCTGCATCCGTTGTACCCGCAGTCGCCACCACACAAGCTACAATCTTGCCATCAGCGGTCAGATCCGCCAAAGTTTTTGCTAAAGCATCAACGTCCATTTGTGCGTTGGCATTGCTCGGCACAGTGACAACCGATTGGAAACCCATTCCCATCATTGCCATATTCTTTTGCACAGAAAAGTGAGCATTTTCAGAGCACACAACTTTTACTTTTTGCATCGCTTCCGCTGGAATACCATCTTTTTGCACAGACCAAGGATTACCTTCGCTATCTTGCCAGTTTTTTGCTATACACGCATCACGAGCTAATAAAACACCCATAAGGTTGGATTGTGTACCGCCAGAAGTGAAAACACCCGCTTGCCCTTTGCCATAGCCTACTTTTTCACGTAGCCATTCAATCAACTGTACTTCCATCAACGAACCCGCAGGGCTTTGATCCCAAGAATCCATTGATTGATTGGTGGCATTGATTAACACCTCGGCAATTTGACTGGTAACCATTGTTGGACAATGTAAATGTGCCAATGAATGTGGGTGGTGAACTTTTAAACTTTTATTTAAAAATAAATCAATTAAGCGGTGTAATGATTTTTCGACGCCAAGCCCTTCTTTTGATGGGGAAAACGCAATCGCTTCACGCAATTGTTTAATACTACCACCGGTGTACATTTTTTCATTTTTTAGCCATGAACTGACCGCTTGTACCGCTTCTGCCATCGCAGATTCATAATCAGCAATGGAATTAGGATCGTTGCACAATAACGCCTGTTTATGTTTTACAAAATCAATCATTTTATATTCCTAATAAGAAGAACCTCTCTTAATTTAAGAGAGGTAAGGTATTTGGGAATTTATCCGCGTGTTACGTTTAACGCATCTTTTACAGATTGGGTGAAACGTTTGAGCATTTCTTCACATTCTGCTTGAGTAATAATCAATGGGCAAAGGATACGTACAACGTTTCCACCACGTCCACCGCGTTCTAGTAAAAGCTTATTATTGAAACACGCTTTTTGAATTTCAGCAGCTAATGCACCATCAGCAGGATATGAACCAATTCTATCTTGAGGTTGACGTTCATCCACGATTTCAATCCCAATCATTAACCCTTTACCACGCACATTGCCGATACATGGATATTGCTCAGCTAATTTCTTCAATTCTGCTTGTAAGAAATCACCACGTTCTTGGGCATTTTTCGCAAGATTTTGCTCTTTCATTACTTTTAATGACGCATAGCCTGTTGCCATTGCCATTTGATTACCACGGAAAGTACCGGTGTGCCCTGCTGGTTGCCAAGCATCAAATTCTTTCTTAATTGCAAGCACAGCAAGCGGTAAACTTCCACCTACGGCTTTTGACATGACCACCACATCAGGCTCAATACCCGCATGTTCAAAAGCAAACATTTTACCTGAACGGCAGAATCCCGCTTGAACTTCATCTAAAATCAGCACGATACCGTGTTTTTTCGTCACTTCACGAATTTTTTGTAACCATTTCACTGGCGCTGGCACTACACCACCTTCCCCTTGAATTGCTTCAAGAATCACTGCAGCAGGTTTAACTACACCACTTTCTACGTCTTCAATAAAGTTTTCAAAATAGTAAGTTAAGGCATCAACACCCGCTTTTCCACCTAATCCTAAAGGACAACGGTATTCATGTGGGTATGGCATAAATTGCACGCCAGCCATTAAGTTTTGTACGGCATTTTTCGCCCCTAAATTCCCCGTCATAGAAAGAGAACCATGTGTCATACCGTGATAACCACCAGAAAAAGCAATCACATTGCCTCGGCCCGTATAGGTTTTTGCTAATTTAACTGCGGCTTCTGTACCGTCTGCACCAGATGGTCCACAAAACTGTAAGCGATATTGATCTTTTGGAAAGAATGAAAGTAATTCTTCAGTAAAAGCATCTTTTAATGGTGTGGTTAAATCAAGGGTATGCAAAGGTAATCCACTTGCAAGGACATCTTGAATTGCTTGAATCACATCAGGATGATTATGTCCTAATGCAAGTGTTCCTGCTCCTGCTAGACAATCTAAATAATCATTGCCTTCCACATCAGTAACCCAGCAACCTTGCGCTTTTGCAATCGCAAGCGGTAATTTACGCGGATAACTACGCACATTTGATTCCATCTCATTTTGGCGGGTTAAGTAATATTCGTTGGTTGCTTGTTGGATTGGATTTACTGGAGTATTTATCATAATTGAATAGACCTTCTGTAAGAGGTTAAAAAAATAAGTCGGGTGCCTTGCGGAAAGCTAAGCTTTCTTATTCTAAAAATAAGATGCCTTGGGGCATTTGACTCGCTACTTATTAAAAAAAGCGTTTCAACTTTTTTGTTTTTACCCTATTGATTCCCAAAGAACAGGATAGGTTGGAAACGATCCTTAAATAAAGGGCATATTTAAGAGGGCGCAATATTACAGAGTTTTGGTGAAAAAGGGAAATGCTTTGTACTTTAAACAATAAAAAAGCCCGATAAGTTACTATCGGGCTTTTTATTTAAACAAAATGCAAACTATTTGATTTTTGCTTCTTTGTAAATAACGTGTTTGCGAACAACAGGATCAAATTTTTTGATCTCCATTTTTTCTGGCATGTTACGTTTATTTTTAGTTGTTGTGTAGAAATGACCAGTTTCAGCACTTGAAACTAATCTAATTTTCTCACGATTACCTTTAGCTGCCATGGGTTACTCCTTAGATTTTTTCGCCACGAGCACGGATTTCAGCTAATACTGCATCGATGCCTTTTTTATCAATAATACGCATACCTTTCGCTGTTAAGCGTAAAGTTACGAAACGTTTTTCACTTTCAACCCAGAAACGGTGTGTATGAAGGTTAGGTAGAAAACGACGTCTTGTCGCATTCAATGCGTGTGAGCGGTTGTTACCAACAGCTGGACGCTTGCCTGTTACTTGACAGACTCTAGACATTTGAAATTCTCCAATGATTACTTAAGCTTAAGCTAAATGGTTCGGGTTATCAGGAAAATCACTGACTACCTCGTCAGGTATATAAACCCGACCCACAGACTATTTTAAAGACTGCGAATTATACTTGCTTTAGCGTTCTCATTCAAGGAAAATTTATCTGTTTTATGAGTCAAGTTTGTTCTCCTCGAATGAAAAATAGCTCCCTTTTCCCACAATAATATGATCCACAAAACGAATATCAACCAAATCGCACGCCATTTCTATTTTTCGAGTCAAATATCGATCCGCTTCACTTGGCGTACAACTACCTGATGGATGATTATGTGCCACAATAATTGCGGCAGCATTGCATTTTAAGGCTTCTTTGATGATTTCTCTAGAGTAAACAGATGCTTGATTAATTGTTCCTAAAAACATTTTTTCTGCTTTTATCAAATGGTGCTTGTTATTCAAAAATAACACCATAAAGATTTCTCGCTCATCATTCTCTAATACAGATTGAAAATACATGATCGCCAAATGAGGGGAATCTATCGTTTCTTCTACTTCCATTTGCTGTAAAAGATAACGTTTTGTCATCTCTTTTGTTGCTTGAAGCTGAATATATTGTGTTTGTCCTAATCCTTTAATTTTGCAAAAATCCGCTAATTCCGCAGTTAATAATGCCCTAAATGACCCAAAAGCTTGTAGAACGTGCCGAGATAATGCCATTACGGGTAATCCCTTAATGCCTGTTCTTAAAAAAATCGCTAATAATTCTTCATCGGTTAATGATGAAGCACCATATTGCAATAATTTCTCCCTCGGCATAAGTTCATCAGACGTGTTTTCATCCATATTTTCAGCTCTTATTCAAACGAATATTTACCATAAAAAGAAATGGACTATTACGCAAAATACGTTGTTATTTTTTTCGATCCTTCTCGAAAAAATATTTACATTGTGAGTAAGTACCTATTTGCGTAAAATGACAGTCTATTTTTGAAGGAGAAACACATGCTGAAGAATAAAAAAATTGTGGTAGGAATTACTGGTGGTATTGCAGCCTATAAAACAATCGAATTAATTCGTTTATTTAAAAAAGCAGATGCCGAAGTACGAGTAGTTTTAACGCCTTCAGCAGAAGCATTTGTGACTCCACTTACATTGCAAGCCATTTCAGGTAATGCAGTTTCTTCTTCCTTACTCGACCCTCAAGCAGAACTTGCGATGGGGCATATTGAGCTAGCAAAATGGGCAGATCTAGTGGTGATTGCACCCGCTACGGCTGATTTTATCGCTCGACTTCGTGTTGGTATGGGAAATGATCTTCTCTCTACACTTTGCCTTGCTACTGCGTCGCCCATTTTAATTGCGCCAGCAATGAATCAGCAAATGTACAAGCGGTCAATTGTTCAAGAAAATTTGCAAAGTCTAAAAGAACAAGGCGTATTAACTATTGGTCCAAATGATGGATTTCAAGCTTGTGGCGATATTGGTGCGGGCAGAATGTCAGAACCCGCAGAAATTTTTCATGCGGTAGAAAACCATTTTGTGCAACAGAAGCACGCTAAAGATCTTTTAGATCTCTCTATTACGATCACTGCGGGTCCAACTCAAGAGGCGATCGATCCTGTTCGCTATATTAGTAATCATAGCTCTGGAAAAATGGGCTTTGCGATTGCCGGTGCATTTGCCAAACGAGGAGCTAAAGTCACGTTAATTGCAGGTCCTGTTAATTTGGCTACGCCACACAATGTGACCCGAATTAACGTGAAATCCGCTTTAGAAATGGAACAACAAGCGGTGAGTTTCGCTCAACAATCTGCAATTTTTATCGGTTGTGCTGCTGTTGCAGACTATCGAGTCGAACAAGTTGCCACGCAAAAAATTAAGAAAACGGGCGATAATGATGAACTCATATTAAAACTGGTTAAAAATCCAGACATTATTTCTAATGTTGCCCATCTTTCCGAAAATCGTCCTTTTGTGGTGGGATTTGCGGCAGAAACCCAAAACCTTGAACAATATGCAAAGGACAAATTACAACGTAAGAATTTAGATTTAATTTGTGCTAATGATGTATCTGATGGACAAGTATTCGGTGCAGAGCAAAATAGCTTGCATTTATTTTGGCAAAATGGAAACAAGATCTTACCGCTTGCGGATAAAGCTAAATTGGCAGAAAACCTAGCGGTTGAAATTTTAGAACGATATAAGCAAAAAATACAATGATGAAATTATGTGTGATCGAATCTCATAATGGTGAAGGTAAATTTCCAACCTTTTCTAAAGGTTCTGTCATAAAGAATCTCGCATTATATGAAAAATACCCCAATTGGTATGCCTGTCAAATTAATGGATATGATACCTACGTACCGATAGACTTCATCACAAATGATACATTAAATCAAAATTACAATCCTACTGAATTACAAATTAAAAAAGGTGAGGTTGTTGAATTATTGGCACTTTATTACCAATGGGCATATGTAAAATATCAAGATCAAAATGGGTGGCTTCCTTGCCATATACTAAGATCCATCATGTCTCTTGATATATAGAAGTATAATAATAAAAAAGCCATGAACCGTTGTGGCCCAAGGCTTTTCTTTACATCCGATTACATCAGATTATATCGATTTGGTGGGCTGGGGTCATCTGAATTGAGGCTCACAAGCATTGGTATATAAGGGTTTATTTTGATTCAGACTTGAATCGTACTACTAAACGTACTACTAAAAGCAAAAGTAACCCCCTTTTTTGTCTATTTTACAATCAGCAATCAAAGCCTTTAGCCTCCTCAGATTTGAGGTGGCTATATCGGGAATTAGATCCGAATATTTAGCCTTAACAAATGAGGTTATCTGTCTAACTCAATTTTTAAAATTTGCGTTGGATAGGCAAGCATAATTTAGTGAAATTCAAGCATTCCCTCGCGCGCGCGCGTACTGGTCAAAAAATTATGAGGGGAGGGCGGGTAAAAAGTCCAGGGCAAAAGGTCAGAATACCGCCCATAGAACCCCATTTCATCGCTAATCCAGTTTTTTACTTATTTTGATTCAGATATTAAGCATTACGGGTAAGTCTTATTTCATAGCTAATCATCATTGCTTACAAAACATACTAAAAAAATCAGATGATGATGATGGCTAGAAATGCGAAAAATTGGCGGAAACCACGCCCCCGTAACCCCGTGGAGAACGTACACCCCTCAGGAGTACCTTTTTGATCACACCTTGCCAATCCTTGCCCTATCTAGTATTAGCTCTTTATTGATTGGCATTTTAGCCCGACTTGATCATGTCTTGGAATGATGAAAGATGATGAATAGCTCATCGACATCTATCGACATCATTCGAGCTAAATTACCATGTAAAATTATGTAGCATGAATACCGCCAAAATCTCAATTCTCATAATTTCGTCATTTTCTGATTTTTACCCTTTTTTATATAGATAACTAAAAAATTGTAGGACAATGAGGACAATAGGACAATTCTAGTAATATCAATAAGTTAAAAGCCTAAAATTGTCCTACACGTGTAGGACAATGAGGACAATTTTTTAGCTTAAAAAATACGCATTTTTTCATTAACTTGTTGATATTATTAGATAATGTTAATTATGCTCATTGTCCTACTAAAAAAGGCTTTTTTGGAAAAAATCTATTTTGATGAAAAATAAGGGTTAAAATGGCATTTTAACTATGTAAAGCATATGCTACATAATATCTATTATTTTATTTGTTTATATTATTTACGCTACAAGCTAAAATAAAAAAGAGAGCTTTTACACTCTCTCTCTGTTTGCTTAGATTAGCCCTCTGGCTCGTCCTCGTCTTGTTCTATGATTGGATAGAGTACATAGCACCTAGTCCGCTTTGGATCGACTTTGTGCGGTATTTTGAGCTGATATTTGTATCGGGTTTCATTCCCTTTTTTCAGAATCCCATTATCTGCTAATATTTGGCAAGCTTGATTTTTAGGGTGTCCGTTGATTGCCTCATCAAATGCTATTGGGTATAGGTAAAAATGCTCTGTATCGTTGCTATCTGATAACATCATTCTATACCCCGCAATATTAGCTATCGTCTGCTTTTGCTTTTCATCAATAGGAAAGCGTATAAATCGCCCCTCGGCATTAGCTAATAGCCACCCATTCACTTGCTCTATAACCTGTTTTTCTTCTCTGGAATGTAAACCAAAGATATTTACCCATTCATTGAAAGATTGAATAAGTGCCTCGCTGTTGTCTTGTGATTCCCAAAGGGTAAGGTGTGATGATAGCTGTAAGGCGGTTTCTAATATAGCAAATCTACCCGCCACACGTTGAACCTGTCCGCTTGCGTCTGTTGGTAGTCTATCTAGCCATCTTATTTTAATCGCATTGTATTGCTCTATCACGTCTTGGCGGTGTTCAATAAGCCACTTAATCCACTCACGACCAACAACGCCATAATGAGCTTTTGAGGCTTGGTTCAAATGGTCGGCGTGTGCTTTTCCATCGTTAAACTTGTGGTAAACGAGAGCTTGTTTAATCGGTACATTGAGCAATCTTACAAGTTGGCCAGCATTCGTTTTTACTCCACCTGCTGATAGATAACCCTCAAGGTCTATTTCTCCAGTAGAAAAAGCCATGATTCGCCAACGCTGTAACTCTCGATTGCCTCCCTCTCTTGCCCCTTGTATCTTACCTACACCATTAAAAAGAGCATAGGCGGTCTGCTCTACGTGTTTTCTTGCTGAACCTTGCCCTATTTCATCTAAAGGCATAAAGCAATCATTACGAGCTGACGCCTCATTGGTTAAACCGAGTGAAGTCGCATTCCAAGATAATCTAGTCTTTTCAGGGTGTCCGTAAATACTACTGGCAATGTTGGCGGTCGTTGTTTTCCCTGCGGTAGAGCCACCGAAAAGATGAACCCCGAAAGATTCCGCACCTAATATCTCAATCAGTGGGGCAGAAAGAGCTACCGCCACACCTAACATCATAGAGGGATTTTTATTTACATATTGGGCTATTTCCTCTTGCCAACTCTCTAACGTGCCTTTGGTATCATATCCCGCAAATGAGGCTGATTGACTGCGAAATAGTACGGGTGTTTCAGGTGTACCTATGATTTCCCCATTCGGTAGAATATAAGCCCCATTTTGCCACCCTGTCGCATTAGTGATCGTCCATAGCTTGCGGTCGCCTGTGTTCTGTATATAGTCCGCCAATTCGTTTCTTAGGTTACTTTTAGTTGTGATTTTTAGCCCTCGTTTTTTGAGTAACTTCCAACCCTCACGCTCGCCTAGGTATTCAAGCGGTAAAGCCTCTTTGATTTTGTCCTTACTTCCCTCTGGTTTCCATTCTAAAACAATAAAATCTTCTGAATCACTGCGACCTATTCCTATTACGTCCACAACATCAGATAACCATTCTTCACGCTCTGATAATAGTTTTCCTGTTGTATTATCAAACTTAGGCATAACACGATATAGCCCCTTTATTCCGTTTGTGGTGCGTTTTTCTATGTAAGGTTGGCGTTTATTCTTATCATCATCAGAAATGCTTGCCTTGCTTGATTCTGTAATTAATTCGGCTATTTCTTGCGTGCTTTCATCAGTGCGTAAGCGTTGGACGTAATTACTTAAATCTTCGATAAGATTTTCTGCCTCGTCATACTGATAAACAGTGGTCGCTTTTGTTCTTTTTGCTAAAAAATCGCAAATAATCGTTAAGGTATTGCCTTTCAATGCCTCCGCTTTATTTGCTCTGTGTAATTCCACATACTGAACAGATGGCGGGGCGATTCGGTAAGCGGTCAGATTATTGATTTCTCTTTCACTGAGTACGATAGGGGGGATATTTTCCCCCGTTGGTAACGCTTGATTTAGCTCAATTTCTGCTTGTGTTCTTTCTGCCATTGGTAACTTGGCAAAATCCCACGCTTGCGAACCGATAAAAATCTTACATTCTGTTGCCTCTGACGGCTGTTTTAATAGGTTAGGTGCTGAGATTAATTTACTCATCATTACCCCCTATAAAGACGATTTCTACCTTGTGAAACTCTTGTCTTAAATCTGTTAGAGCTTGCTCGGCTTGAATCTTAGAACGACATAAAAACTCATCAATTAGCCCGCCATCCTTATCAAAACATCGCACTAAATATTGATACATTTTGCTAATACGATAATCAATATAAAACCCCTGAGCCTTAGCCTCTGTTACTTTTTCCTCTGCTTGTGATAGTGTTTCATAGCTACCTAAAATGACTTTACGGCTTGCCTGAGTGATTCCGATAACTTGGTATAGGTTCTTTATCATCTTAAAGCTCCTCCAGTTGTGCCACGCTATCGAGTACCATTTCCGCCACGCCTCTAATCGCATTTTGTAAGGCGTGAATATCGACTTCTTGAATATCTGATTGAGCCATTACCTCTAGGATTGATTGAGCAACCCACAATGAAGATTTAACCTTTTTGAAAGAGGCTAGTTCTTTCTTTGGCAAAACGTCCTCGATATAAGTAATCGCCTTTTGCTCTGCTTGTTTAATTGTCTTACTTGCCATTTTCTGCCCCCTCAATACGTTTCAATTCTGTATAAATCTTCAATAAACAGCCCTCTAATACTGTTAAGGCTCTTTTTTCGGTTAGGTCTTCGCTGTCTTCTTTCCAACGTTGCAACAAAAAAACGATAGCCTCGGCTTCTTCTTGGCGATGAAATAAAATATCTAAATCAATTTGTGAAATAGTGAAAGTCTTATTTGCCATTTTCCACCTCCTGAGCTGTATGCCCCATTGATGATAGTTGAGCGTATGAGCGACCTAATAACTTAGATATTCTGTGGAGTGAGTGAGTTATAGAATCTTTAGCTTGTAAATCTTCTACATTAACCGCTGAGAGTGTTTCTAATAGAGCTAATACATAGCCCACTTCGTCTAGATTCTCTCTGAGTGTTTCAATGTTGCCAGTAAGTAAGATTTTAGACATGAGCCACCTCCAACGCATTAAAGGTGTTCGCATTGAAAGCGGAATCAGGTAAGCGACCGACGGGAATCAAAACATATTCACGAGCTTTAAAGGCTCTTGCTTGTGTTTCGTTTTCAGCAAGTATGCGGATTTGTTCTGCTTTGGTTTTGTCGTAATGTTGGCGAGATATGCCGAGGAATTGATAGATCATTGTCGTAACTCCGTTGATGATTTTATATAGAGTTACCGCTTCACTTCTGACTGTGAGTTGGCGGTAACGTGTAACGGGGTCAGAAACTGCGATCAACGGAACACAGCAAAGGGCGAAACCTTTCCCATTACACGCTACCATAGAGAATAGACTATCAGTAGATAGATCTATTTTGGGTGTGCGTGTGCTACAAACAAAAAAAGCACGAGATAAAGGCGTGCTATTGTTCGCCGTTGATTTATAGTTCGAGTTCTGACGCTCGGCATTAGATTTTGCTAATGCGTAATTAGAATAAAATAAATTGAGCCAGTTTGTAAAGTGATTCACTTCACATTTTGCGGTTTTTTGGTGTGGATTTATTGGATTAAAGTGTAGATTTATTGGATTTGTTACCCATATTTCTACAATATTGAGCAATAAACCCGCTTTTAGTGTAGAATGTATTCTGCTTTTCATTGCTGTATATATCTCTTGATTGAACCACTCTCAAACATTGGTACTAGGTACATTTTTTGTTACTAGGTACAATTTTTGTTAGTGGTTTTTTGTTTATGTAATATTTACTCTTTCGGTAAAGGTTTCTTTACTGTTTCGGTAAAAGACGTTTACTATTTCGGTAAATGAACCTGAGAAAACCTGAATGTTTAACCAATCCAAAAATGGATTGGCTAACCAACGCAAAATTGCGTCCGTTGAATTAAGCCACCATAGCAAGCGGTACGGTTCTAAAGTGTCGTAAAGCTTGTTAGATTTTTGCGATCTGTATCGAAAAAATGATGTTCATTCCTAGAATAAAAATGCTTTCAATGTATTCTCACTTGAAACAAAGGGGAGATTATGAAAACACTATTTAAGCAATGGCTAATCAATCAAAACTCAAGTTTCATCAAAGGTTGCGGGATTGACGTCATTCTCTCAAAGGTAGATGATCAACTGGACGTCATTAATGCTAACGAAGAAGAAACCGAAACGCTGAATGATTGGTTGGCTGATTTCTTAATCGATTATTCGTCTCAAAGACAATAAGAAATCAATAACCACTTGCCTTTAACTCCTCATCTATCATTTTCTGTAACTGTCTTTTCTTCCTCCGCCACACACTCATAGCTATTAAAGTGCTATCTATCGGGTGTTGCTTAAATTCCTCCGCCAATATCTCTATTCGCTCATCTATCAACATCAATAATTCATCTAATGTATAAGGTTCTTCATCACTCCAAAGACTCACAAACGTAAACAAGGGCTTTCCTAAACGCTTAGATTTATCTAGGTAATGGGCGATAGCAGAATTCATTACTAAAGGGTTAAGCTTTGCTAAAACACAACGCATTCAATACCTCATCATCTGCTTTCTCGACTTGCTCTACATAATCGGCTATATCGTTAAGTTGTTTTGATAGATAGCGGATCGCATGATGAAATCTTTTTAGTTTTAATGCCTCCTCTGGCGGTAGCTTTTCTAGTGAGGCAAACATCATTAATAATTCATGACCCCCTTTTAAATACTGGTCAATTTCTGCGACCTCCTTCGCCAATCGTTTTTTAAAGTGGAAACAATCAGGGTAATTTTTCTTACAACTAGCGATGTTCCATTTTGTCTGCTGAAATACATAGCTCATCTGATAAAGTGGGTAGAACCATATCGTTGCCTTATTCGCTTTTTTGGCGGGTTTATCCTTTGCTTTAATGTTGCCTTTTGTTGACATTGTTTGCGGTGTTGTTGCCTTATTCTGTGCGTTTTTCCACTGTTTAAGGTCTTTGATTGGGTTTTGAGTACCGTTCATTAAATTTCCCCTTTAAATCTAGCTAAAATCGCTCTGGTTTCTGTCGCATTAAATGGCTCGCCATCTCGTGCTAGAGCTAATCTATTAGCGTGTTTCATTACCTTGTAGGCTTGCCTTTTATTAGCGATTGAATAACGGTAATATTGACCTAGTCCATCTGCTGTCTTTTCCCATACTCGATTTACTTTAATGTTTAGCTTTCTCTCAATGTCTGATATTTCATTACGTCCGCTTGTGATGTTGAGTTGAGTAACCCCCTCACGTTCTGAAAAACTGCCATTCAGTAATAAAGCTCTAGCTATTCGTTCTTCTCTTGTTGATTTTGTACTTTTCATTGCTTACTACCTCTATGCTTTAGGTTGAAAACTCGCTAACCAAGTTTTGACGTCTGATTCTTTCCAACGAGTAGAACGTCCCCATTTTTCAGGTTTAGGCAAATTACCTGATTTGATTTGGTCATAGATGAATGTACGAGATACACCGCCACCAAGAGCCATAAGCTCTTTACAGGTGTAACGTTTCTCGATGATAGGTTCTTGTGAATTGATGGTTATATCCATTGAATACCTCCTATTGTGTGTGGTTGTGCGTAAATATTTCGGGAGGTAGTGTGTGATATTAAACGGTTAGATAATAGGCTATATAGTATTTAAAGGTAGGGATACCTTACGTATTAAAAAAGGGTTATATACCTTTTAATATATAACCCTTGTAAACTCGTTAGAGCCTTGCTATTTAAAGCCTTGAAAGGTATCCACATTTTTTGGTGGTCTTCCCTTAAATTTTGCCTCCTTTGGTGCAACAATTATATAAATAGCTTCTGCTGATTTACGACTACAACTAAACCGCTTAATTAAATGATCCGTAAATTGTTTTTTAGTGGGGTATGAAAATGGATTATCAGGATCACATTCTGCCATCTGCTTACACATTTTAAATACAAGTTCGAGGTTCTCAGTAAAATATCCATATAAAGAACCCTGTTCATAATTTATGATTTGATTATTATTCTTTTCATTAACGAGTTGAGCCTGCTTTTCCATATCCTCTATTTTTTTATTCAACAAGCTATTTTCTTTTTTTAACCGCTCATTATCTTCAATTAAAGATTTATTATCATTTGATATGCTTTCAGTATCATCAACATAGTAAGGTATGTAAGGAGGTAGAACCCAATTATACCCATAAAATTTAGCCCATCTTTCTAAAGATACATGGCTAATTCTATCTACATAATTAAACCCACTTCCCTCAATAATTGAATCAGGTAATTTATTTTCTTTAACTGCAGTAACAATAGAGGCTCTAGTATTAAAAAATAAATCATCTTCTCCATTAATATCTAATAGAGGAGGGCAACCTAGAACTAGATAAGTTGCTTGATTTAAGTTGAAATACTCCATTGTTACAAATGGTTTAAACTCAATAGAGAGTCTTTTATTTTCTTTTTTGTTTACTTCTATGTTTATCCCCAATTTTGACAAGTCGGATTTTTTGACTAATATCTTTTTGGCTAGATTTTCATCTATATTTATACTTTTAAGATCCATATATTCCCCAAATCATTGCTTTAAAATGGTATGTCCTCATAAAAACCATGCTCACGCTTAATCATGTTCAAACAGGCAGTTAAGGTTATATGATTCTTTTTTATTCTTGGTTTTATTCCATTATAAAAAGTATAGGTTGGTATCTCGGTTTGTTGTTCTTGGATAATATTTAATAAATCCTGATTACCATCTAATAAATCGTTATCGTTTTGCTGTGACGCCCACATAAGTAAATCATATAAGCTAATATATTCTGATGTATCTATCATAAAACGCCCTTACGTTTGCCCTTATCTAGTGAGAGCGTGGAAAGTAATAATAAGGGTTATTACCTTGTCGTTTTGGTAGCTACTCCGCCACTATCCACGCAAATTTTGGTATTCAGATTGCGGGGTAAATCTTACTTTTGATTACTTCGGATTACGCCCGCTTACATAGAATTATTATCTTTATATTGCGGGTAAGGTCAAGCAAAAAATACTGAATATAAAATCAGTGTTTTGTATAATTTATCTTCTTGGGTTGGCGGAATGTATTAGGCAAGTAACGCATTGATTCAAGCTCAAATTTGAGTTTTGTTAATTTTTTAATCAAATAAACACCTTGATTTAGAATAAATCATCCTGAAAGTGAGGACAATTTAAGGAAAAATGAGGACAAAACAGGGTCAAAATAGGACAAAATGGGGGTAAAATAGGACAATAATTTTTATTAAGTAATTGATATTATTATATATTGTTAAAATTGTCCTCATTGTCCTACAAAAAAATACCTTTCCCACGTGAGAAAAAATAAAAATAGGTTGAGTTGTGTTCATATGAACACGACTGAACTATGGTGATATGTCCACGGTTGAACTGGGTTCATATGAGCTCGATTGATCCAGTTATGGAGATATGTCCATGACTGAACTATAGTGATAAGACCACGTTTGAAGTGTTTCGGTATCGAAACGGTTGGAATAGATAAATATTCAGTTGTTTTCATATCGAAACAACTCAAATTAAAGGGATTGCGTGAGGAGGGAGGGCATAAAGCCCTCTTTTAAGTATTAAGCTACTTTTAAATGATATTTCGGTAATGTGCCTTGCGAGCATTCATCTATAAAGTCAGCCCACGCCTGAAGAATATCAAAACGTTGTCTTATATAGTCCGCTCTGTTATACGCCATTCTGATTCTGTCTTGGTTGATATGAGATAGAGTAACCTCGATTAGCTCTGGATTATAGCCTTTCTCGTTTAGGTAGGTACTGGCAATACTCCGCAACCCGTGAGCTACTAGCTTACCCTTGTAACCCATACGCTTTATAGCTGAGTTGGCGGTCTGTGTATTACAGTGAGTTTTAGGATTCTTTACGCTAGGGAATAAATATTCCTTATCGCCACTTAGTTTTTTAATTTCTCGCAATAATGCCATAGCTTGACGTGATAGCGTTACTTTATGCTCTCGCCCTTTGTTGTCTTCTTTGAGTCCTTTATTAATATAAATCGTCCATATCCTCGCCTTTTCGTCTATATCGCTATATTTGGCGGTTGCTGATTCATTAGGGCGTGTCATTGTGAGTAACTGCCATAAGATTAAAAAGCGTGTCTGTGCGTGAATCTGTGCGTTATTTAAGGCATAAAGAAACTCAGGTAAATCATCAGGCTTAATCGTCTTAAAATGCTCTACGGTTGGGCTGTCGAATTCCTTTGATATGTTGGCGGTTGGATTGTATGGGATTATTTCACGGTGTACCGCATAGGTCATTATCTCATTAAGTTTCTGAATCGACCGCTTTAATGCCTCTAGTGTGCCTTTATCCTGTAATGGCTTGAATGCTTTTAGTGCCATAGGTGCGGTTATTTGGGATATAGGGAGCTTACCAAAAGCAGGCAGTAAGTGCCTTTTGATTAAGCTCTCAATATCTCTCGCATAATTGGCGGAAAAGTTCTTCCGTGTCTTGCGATACTCGAACCACTGCCACGCTATAACCTCGAAGGTATTATTTAGCTCATTGTATCGGGCGGTTTCCTCATTTTGTCGTTGAGCCAGTGGATCGATATTCTGAGCAAGTAACGCTCTGTAATTCTCTCTAATCTCTCTTGCTTGAGCTAGTGATAAGTCAGGGTAACGACCTAAAGCAATTTCAGATCGTTTCTTCGTAAACGGTTTATAGTAGTTAAACCGCCACAACTTCGAACCGTTTACCTTAACCAGTAAATAAAGTCCTTGTCCATCTTGTAGCTTATTGTCTGCTAATTTTCCACTAGCGGACTTTTTAGGTTTCGCTTTCTCTATTTCTGTATAGGTTAAAGGTTTGGTTGTTCTAGCCATAAAATCCCTCGCTTAGTAGTACGTTTTAGTAGTACGAGTTTGTTTATTTTAGTAGTACGCATTCAGTTTTTAGTAGTACGGTTTATTTTCTAGTACCGCTGATTTAGTGGTATGGGTTAATTAAGGCGTACTTAAGGCGTATAGGTTTTAGTAGTACGAGGTAAAATATCGTGTTGAAAAAACAAGGTAAGCTAAAGCCTTATATATCAAGCCTTGCGGAATTTTTAGTAGTACGACCCATACCCCATAGGTAAGCCATACTACTAAACGTACTACTAAAAGTCCATGATTTAGGCTTACGTCGGCGTACATCAAAAGACAATAAAAAAGCCCTGAACCGTTGTGGCTCAAGGCTTTTCTTTACATCCGATTACATCGAATTACATTGATTTGGTGGAGCTGGGGGGATTTGAACCCCCGTCCGAAATTACTCTACCGTCAGTACTACACGTTTAGTCTGATCTTTAATTTCGTAAGCTAACTGCGGACAGACACGCCATTAACAAACTAGCTTGATTCAATTTAATGCTTCGATCCTCAAGCAGAGGCTTCCACACGATCTCGTTTGGGTTTGACTCCTCTTGATCCCCGTCTTACGAGCGAAAGCTGGGGAGAGAAGGCTCTATGCAGGTTATTAAGCTGCTAGTGCGTATTGTTCGTCGTTTGCGACTATTATTTTGCGGTTTATTTACGAGGCCTACCGCACCTCGACGTGCACCTTGGGCTTCGCTAATCCCGTCGAATCCAGAATCAGCCCCAAAAAGTTTGTCGATTCTATCAGAAAGCGGTAAGATCTGTAAACTTTTTTACAGTTTGATGTTCAAACTGTTTTTATACGAAGCGAGATCCAAATGAAAAATAATCCGAAAACAGAAATCCTTGAAGATGAAGAGGATGAGATCATCGAGCCTGAAATTGAAGTTATTGATGATGATGTTGATGAAGAAATCGATCAAAAAGCATTATCCAGTACTATGCTCGTGCCTCAAGGTAATTTGGATAGCTATATTCGTATGGCAAACCAATATCCAATTTTAACTGCTGACCAAGAAAAAGAATTAGCAGAGCGTTTTTATTATGATGAAGATTTAGATGCAGCAAAACAGCTCATTCTTTCTCATTTACGCTTTGTGGTCCATATTGCACGTGGCTATATGGGATATGGTTTACCTTTAGCTGATTTGATCCAAGAAGGCAATATTGGATTGATGAAAGCGGTAAAACGATTCAATCCTGAAGTTGGTGTTCGCTTAGTCTCTTTTGCTGTCCATTGGGTTAAAGCTGAGATTCACGAATACGTCTTACGTAATTGGCGAATTGTGAAAGTTGCGACGACAAAAGCACAACGTAAACTCTTCTTTAATTTGCGTAAAAATAAACAACGTCTAGCATGGTTTAATGAAGAAGAAATTCAAAAAGTTGCTGATGATTTAGGTGTTTCGACCGATGATGTCAAAGAAATGGAATCCCGTATGACAGGGCAAGATATGGGATTTGATTTACCTGTTGGGGATGATGATGAATCTTATGTACCTTCTATGTATGTGGAAGACGATTCCTCTAATTTTGCGGAAGAGATTGAAGATGAACAGCACAATGGTAAAGCAACCGCTCAATTAATGTACGCACTTGCTCAATTAGATGAGCGTAGTCAAGACATCATCAAAACTCGCTGGTTAGATGATGAGAAAGCAACCTTACACGAACTTGCGGATAAATATAATATTTCAGCTGAACGAGTCCGCCAATTAGAAACGCAAGCACTGAAAAAAATCAAAGAAGCAATGACGATAGACGTTGAATAAAATACAAGCGGTAAGTTATGCAAAATATTTTACGAAACTTACCGCTTGTTGATCTCATAATTTGAATTCAAAGATTAATTACATCTTCTCAACGGTTTTAATACCGAGTAATTCTAAACCTTGTTTTAAGGTTTTAGCCGTTAAGCTTGCAAGTTGTAAACGGCTTTGTTTAATATCATCTTCTGCATTAAGAATTGGGCAAGCTTCATAGAAGCTAGAGAAAATACCCGCTAATTCATAAAGATATTGACATAGCACATGAGGAGTTCCATCCTTCGCTACAACGGAAACAGACTCTTCAAATTGTAATAATTTAAGTGCTAATGTTCTTTCTTTATCTTCTGTCAGATTAATTTTGCCTTTCAATGTATCAGGATCAATGCCAGACTTACTGAAAATAGAACGAATACGCGTATAAGCATATTGCATATAAGGTGCAGTATTGCCTTCAAAACTGAGCATATTATCCCAATCGAATACGTAATCAGTAGTACGATTTTTTGAAAGGTCAGAATATTTCACTGCTCCAATCGCAACGGCTTCAACAACGGCTTGTTTTTCTTCATCCGTTAAATTGGTGTTTTTCTCTGCAATTAATTTGCCCGCACGCTCTACCGCTTCATCCAATAAATCGGCTAATTTTACAGTACCGCCAGTACGTGTTTTGAACGGTTTACCATCTTTGCCTAACATCATACCGAAGTTTTGATGCTCAAGGCTAAAGCTATCTGGCACATAACCCGCTTTACGAGTAATCAACCACGCTTGTTGCATATGTTGGCTTTGACGAGTGTCTGAGAACACTAAGGCACGGTCTGCTTTTAACGTTTCATAACGATATTTCGCTGCAGCAATATCCGTTGTGGTATAAAGGAAACCGCCATCTTTTTTCTGAACAATTACGCCCATTGGATCGCCATCTTTATTTTTGAATTCTTCTAAAAAGACAACTAAAGCCCCATCATCTTCAACAGCTAAGCCTTTTTCTTTTAAATCTGCAACAATACCTGGCAACATTGGGTTATATAGGCTTTCACCCATTACGTCTTTTTCAGTTAATGTCACGTTTAAACGTTCATAATTACGCTGATTTTGTTGCATGGTAATATCAACAAGTTTTTTCCACATTGTGCGGCAATATTCATCGCCACCTTGTAGTTTTACCACATAGTTACGTGCTTTTTCTGCAAATGCAGAATCGTTATCGTAATGTGCTTTTGCTTCACGATAAAAAGCCTCTAAATCACTTAATTGCATCTCCGAAGCATTTTCGTTTTCCATCTTTTCCAGATAAGCGATGAGCATACCAAACTGCGTACCCCAGTCACCAACGTGGTTTGCCCGAATAACTTTATTACCTAAAAACTCTAACGCACGGACAACGCCATCACCAATGATGGTTGAACGTAAATGCCCCACGTGCATTTCTTTTGCTACATTAGGTGATGAATAATCAACAACCACAGTTTGTTGCTGATTCACTGAAACACCTAACTTTTCATCATTTAGTGAAGTTTGAACTTGTTCTGATAACCATGCAGGATTAAGAAAAATATTGATAAACCCCGGTCCTGCAATTTCGAGTTTTTCGATAAGCGGATCTGAATCAACATTATCCACCACTTTTTGAGCAAATTCTCTTGGATTTAGTCCAAGTTTTTTGGCTGCTCCCATGACTCCATTCGCTTGATAGTCACCAAATTGAGGCTTTCCTGACTGGCGAACTAATGCTTCAACATTTTGTTCTGCTCCAGAACCGATCATTGCTTGCTTAATTTTTTCCGATAGAATGTGCTGAATATTCACAAATAGTCCTATTTATTCATTTATAAAATATAATCATAATGATACTAAAAAACCCCACTAAAAGCTTAGATTTTGCAAAATTTTTCACAAAAATGACCGCTTGTTTTGGTGAATTAACGAAATTCGAACAACAAATCCAAGAAATTGCCACCCTTGCAAATGTTTCATTACAAGATTACCAAATTGATCATCTTTCTGTGAGGATGAATCATATAGATACTGCTCAGGCTTGGTACAATATGCTATTAGAATCAGCAGAAATTCTGAATGAAAGCATGATTAATGGACGTCCCATTGTATTGTTCAAATTGGAGCAACCAATTTCATTTTGTAATCAATCTATTTCTATTATCGAATTGCCTTTCCCTAAGGGGAAAATTTACCCTCAAGAAGGATGGGAACATATTGAACTGGTTGTCCCATTTCAACCCAATGAAACCATTGAGCAATGGATAGAAAGAGTGTTATCTACATTTAAATTGGAAGATCACCCATTACTTACATTTAAAATGAGTCAACCTAAAGCTATCGGGGAAGAACTCCCAAATCCAAGTATTGCACTTACATTAAATGACAAAACTAATCATAATAATTGCTGTCTAAAGTTTCATCCTTATGATATAAATACAATTATTAAGTCAGAAATATTTCCTAATACCATTTTATCGGAGTAAAATATGAAAAAATTTGGTTTAGCGACAATGCTTGTTACGAGTATTGTTATTACAGGTTGTGCAAATACAGACATATTTAGTGGTAGTGTATACCGGGCAGATCAAGCAAAAGAAGCTCGTTCAATTAGTTATGGTACTATCGTATCTGTACGCGATGTTAAAATCCAAGCAGATAACCAAGGTGTGATTGGCACAGTTGGTGGTGGTGTGCTTGGTGGTGTAGCTGGTTCTGCTATCGGCGGTGGACGAGGACAAGCCATTGCAACTGCTGTTGGGGCTATTGCTGGTTCTGTAGTTGGTAGTAAGGTAGAGGAAAAAGCAAGCCAAGTGTCGTCTGTTGAACTTGTTATCCGAAAAGATAATGGTCAAGAAATTGTTGTTGTTCAGAAAAAAGAAGATGGCTTTGTTCCTGGCAGAAGAGTCAGAATTGTTGGTTCAAATGCCGACCTCAATGTCTCTCTTTTATAATCAATATAATTCGGGATTTTATATCATTTAATTTATCATAAGGAAAAACTCATGAAAAAATTTTCTCTTGTTATCTTAACAAGCATGATACTGGCAGCTTGTACTGCTGGAGTGTATACAAATACAGGTAATGCAACTATTCTCTCTAGTAGAACATTAACCGATGATACTGTGGAGTTGACAATACAAAAAGATGATGGACAAATAGTTAAAATGAACCGTCAATATGATGCTCATGCAACCGTGGGCGCTAGAGTAACAATTGATGAAACGCAAGAAGATGTAGATTCTCAATTAGATACTATTCGTCGCTACGAATTTAAATAAACTTAATTTACTTAAGTCTAAATATAGAAACCTCGAATAATTGATTCGAGGTTTTTTTATTTCTATACTTTACACATAAGCAATTTTATAGATTTTTAATTATGAATAAATTTATTAAAACACTGTCTAACGACTGGTTCAGTGCTAGTATTGTTGGAGTATTGCCCATTTTTTTAGCAACAAATCTTATCGCTCTAATTGTATGGACATTGCAGATTCCTACATATACGATGGGATTAATATTAGGGGCAATGGCTGCAGGATTAACCGATTTAGACAATCGATTTACTGGACGTTTAAAAAATCTATTCTTTACGTTAATTGCATTTGCCATATCGTCTTTAAGTTCTCAATTTGCTCTTAGTCATGGATGGTTTATTCCTCTCATTACCATTCTCACATTCTGCATGATTATGTTAAGTGCAATTGGACAGCGATATAGTACTATTGCATTTAGTACATTACTAATGGCTGTTTATACTGCAATGATTTATTCTCCAACAGCAATTTGGTATGAGCATACAGCTCTTATCATCATTGGAGCAATCATTTACGGCATCATAGCTATGATTGTTTATCTTCTTTTCCCTCATAGAATAATGCAAGAAAATTTAGCTCTCTATTTTGAAGCTCTCGGAAAATATCTACAAGCACGTGCGAATTTTTTTGATCCTGATGAGATGGGTGAAGAAAATCTTCCCCAAAAACAATTGATACTTGGCCAAGCCAATATTGGTGTAATGAGTGCACTAGATCGTGCTAGAACGTCACTATTCTATCGCCTAAGAATTCAACATCGTCATTCTCGAACAAGACAAATGCTACGATATTTTTTTTCGGGTCAAGAGATCTGGGAAATTGCCAGTTCTCATCATACAGAATACGCCACTTTCTTTAGAGAATTGCAAAACACCGATTTAGTTTTTCGCTTCCAACGTATCATTGAATTACAAGCAATCGCATGTCAGCAAATTGCGAATGATCTTAGACATGATTCACCATATGAGGATCAACATCGTATAGAAAAAGCATTAAAAGGGCTTTCACAATCCTTAAATTATCACAAGGAAAATGGGATTAAACATTTCCATCATCTACAATCTATAGCAGATAATTTACAAAATATTGAAAATCAACTCGTACAAATATCAGACCCAACTATAGATATTAAGAATGATAAAAAAGCACAACAAACTGCCCGCTTGATTCCAGAAAATATTTCTAATTTTCAACATATGATTCAAGCCATAAAAAATCAGTGCAATCTAGGATCTCCTCTTTTCCGGCACGCTATTCGATTATCAGTCGTCGTTTTTTTTAGTGCATTGATAGCAGAAATATTTTATGTTGAACAGGGATACTGGATTCTATTGACTGCAATTTTAGTCTCTCAACCCAATTATTCCGCAACGAAAAAACGACTAATACAACGTGTTATTGGTACTATTCTTGGTGTAATTGTTGGACTCTCTTTTCCTTATTTATCCCCAACATTAGGAGCTCAATTAGGATTAATCGTAGTATCTAGCAGTTTATTCTTTTTCTTCAAAGCAAATAAGTTTGGTTTTTCTACCTTTTTTATTACGATTCAAGTGCTAATTAGTTTTGATGTGGTTGGATTTGGTTTAGACAATGCTATGTTACCGAGAATTCTAGATACATTAATGGGAGCTCTTATTGCATGGCTGGCTGCAGCTTATTTGTGGCCTGATTGGAAATATTTAAATCTCCATCAGAGTTTAAAAGATATGCTAGTTAATAGTGCAACTTACTTAAGGCATATTACGGCGCAACTCCAATTCGGTTACAAAGATCAGTTATCATATCGTGTTGCTAGACGTTCTGCTCAGAATAGCTTAGCACAGCTCAGTAGTGTCATTTCTAATATGATGAGTGAACCTAAAAAATATCAAGCAGCTCTTGAATTCGTACCTGAGTTATTAAATATCAGTTATAGCTTATCAAGCCATATTGCAACATTAGGTAGCTATAGGAGAAAAAATAATGAACTTAATCATGATATAGAATTTGCCTCTATTTTCTTTAAACAAAGTAAACTAATGGCAGATCTACTCGATCAAATGGCAATAAAATCAGAGGATACTGAACAAACATTAAAAGATATCAATAAACAATTACAAGATTTTGAAGAGGAATATGAATCTAAAATTGATGCACAAAATCTAATTTTACTGCAACAATTGCGCTTAATTATTCAAATCTTACCTCAATTATGGATATTTGTTGGTATGGAAAAACAATACCACAAAACACATAATGTATAACTTTATATTATCTATCTTCCTTTTGATAAGGAAGATAGCTCACTTATTTTGTAACAACTTATTTACATTTTAAAATCGTTGGGATACATTTACCCATTATTTTTTGAAATTCATCTCGTTATGCTGACCAGAACATCTAAAGCGTATCGCCATGCCATTGCGACCTTAGCATTCTCTTCTTTTCTCGTTTTTTGTAACTTATATACAGTTCAACCAATGCTTTCACTATTTAGTGAGCAATTCAATGTATCAGAAAGTGTCGCTAACTGGATTTTTGCAAGTGGTTCACTGGGGATTAGCTGTTGCTTAATTCCGTGGGCAATTTTTGCTGATCGCTTTGGGCGTAAGATTATCATCTTAACGAGTCTTATTTTAACCACATTAACTTCTCTATTACTCTTTTTCAGCAATGATTTGACAACATGGATTGGGCTACGTTTACTTCAAGGTCTTTCGCTAGCGGGTATGCCTGCCGTAGTTGTAGCATATATTACAGAAGAGTTTGAGCAAAATGCGGTGATCAGTGCAGTGGGCATTTATATTGCCGCCAATACGTTGGGCGGGATTTCGGGACGATTGATTGGTGGAATATTATCTGAATATTTTAGCCCAAATAGTGCCATGTTATTTTGCTCAATAATAACTTTACTCGGTGTTATAGCAACTTATCACTATTTACCCAAAGAAACGCATTTCACTTCACAAAGTTTAGCGATTAAACGCATGATTGAGAATCTTTGCCAACATATTAAAAATCCACAACTGTGGCGTGCTTTTTTAATTGGAGGAATCAGTTTTGGAATGTTTATTAATTTATTTTCTGTTGTGGGATTACATTTAGAACAAGAGCCATGGAATTTTTCAACGACTCAAGTATCCCTGATCTTCCTTTGTTATCTCAGCGGAACAGCGACCGCAAGTATGGCTGGGAAATTAAGCTATAAATGGGGAATGATAAAAACAATGTTTATTGGCTGGGGAATCTTTTCAATCGGTATTTTATTTACCTTATTTGATTCACTGTGGTTAATTATCCTTGGATTATTAATTTGCAGTATAGGATTCTTTCTGGTTCATTCGCTTGCAAGTGCATGGGTGGGTAAAACAGCAATAAAGGCGAGAGCCTTAGCTTCTGCGTTATATCTGTCATGTTATTACTTAGGAGCAAGTGTAGGAGGGTTTTATCTACTCTATTTTTATCAAACAATGGCGTGGACAACAGTACCACTCAGTGCAGAAGTATTATTGCTTTCTATTCCTCTGCTTATTTTAGGATTAAAAAAGCAGTAAATACTTTATATTTACTGCTTCTTAGGTTTTATTTAAGGCTTATTTACCTAAATTATCGAAGAATTTTTTTACACCTTCAAAGAAACCTTCATGTTTTGGACGATGTTGTCCTTCACCATCAAGACTTTCCTCTAATTTACGTAATAACTCTTTCTGTTCCTCATTAAGAGAAACTGGTGTTTCAATAATTGTTTTACAAATTAAATCACCTGCATAGCTACTTCTTGGACTCGGAACGCCTTTCCCTCTAATACGGAAAAGTTTACCTGTTTGCGTTTCTGCTGGGATTTTTAATTTTACACGACCATCAAGGGTTGGCACTTCAATTTCGCCACCCAATGCTGCCATGGTAAAACTAATAGGGACTTCGCAATAAAGGTTTGAACCATCACGTTCGAAAATATCATGCGGTTTAACGTGAATAACCACGTATAAATCACCTGGAGGTGCGCCATTTTCTCCAGCAGCACCCTCACCAGATAGGCGAAGTTGGTTACCTGTATCGACACCTGCTGGGATAGTCACAGAAAGATTTTTTGCTTTATGAACACGTCCATCACCGTGACAAACCTTACAAGGATTCTCAATCTTCTTACCCGTTCCGTGACAGGTTGGACACACTTGTTCCGTAACAAAGAAGCCTTGCTGACGACGAATACGCCCTGAACCATGACAAGTTGGACAGGTTTCAACTTTGCTTCCTGGCTCCGCACCTGATCCATGACAAGCGTCACATTCTGCTAATGTTTGAATACGAATATCTTTTTTGACACCACGAACGGCTTCTTCTAGGGTAATTTCTAAGTTATATTGTAAATCATCACCACGGACTACACGTTGACGACGACCGCCACCGCCAAAACCCCCACCAAACATTTCGCTGAAGATATCTTCAAATCCACCGAAACCACCACCGCCGAAGCCACCGCCTCCGCCAAATCCACCTTGTTCAAAGGCTTGATGACCATATTGGTCATACATACTACGTTTTTCACTATCCCCAAGTACTTCGTAGGCTTCTTTAATTTCTTTAAATTTTTCTTCTGCCTCTTTACTACCTTTGTTTTTATCTGGGTGATGCTTTGCGGCTAAACGTTTATAAGCACGTTTAATTTCTTGCTCGCTCGCCCCCTTACTTAAACCAAGGACTTCATAATAATCACGTTTTGACATAATTTTTCCATTTTAAATTTGCAAGATTTTAGAACGATCTTACCGCTTGGTTTTCCTCATTTTTCAAATATTAACAGTGAGGCTGAATTGAAATATTAATTTCAACTTTCCCGTCTGGATAATGTTTTTCAAAATCAAGCGAATATGTTCTTTTTAATAACCCTTGTTTACTTTTATTCCAAATCGTTTTCCATGTATCTGCAAGTAATTCTCTATTTGTTGTGAAATTTTCAAACCAATAAAAACTATCATCAATAACTATTGGTTCAACTCCTGCAATCTCTTTTTCTACTGCAATCGTAAAATCATATTCACCATTATGATCACTTTCGTAATTATTATAGATACCATATGCAATTTCATCCTGAGATAACGCAACAGATTGCCAAAGAGCAGGGATATCTTGTTCAGCAGTATTATTGGTTAAACGTACTGTTTTAACTGGATAAAGTTTTAAGCTCATAACATATTCCTTTTGATAAATTTTATAAATATCTGACCGCTTGTTACACATTAAAAAGGGCGTAATGATACGCCCTATTTAATCTAAGATAATAAGACAAACTTAATTATCTCAACTCAAAATTAACCAACTAATTCATTAAAAATAGGGTATCTTTTTACAAGCTCTTCCTTACCCATATGTTTAGAATGTTTAAAGTCATTACCCACATAAAGTTGATAAGGAGCAAACTCTTCAATGTAAGTTAATACAACAACATTTTTAACTTCATTGCTTTCACCGCCACCGAAAAGTTTTTGCCAAAACGATTTTTTCGGTGCTTTAAATTGTGATTTAACAGCATCTACAAACTTCTCAGTATATACATTTAAATATCCTGGAGCCGCTTTTTCAAGTTCTTGTGATAAATACACATACAACGTGCCATTATCTAATTTAGCATTAGCTTGAGATGTTGCTTTTTTGCCATTGTTGTCAATAGCGATTTCACCTACGAATTTATTGTTACTCATAAATTGTTACCCTGTTTAATAATTATTTGTTGTCTTTGACTTCTTCAAACTCAGCATCAACAACGCCATCATCTTTCTGATTTTGTTGTGCTTGTTGCTGACCCGCTTGAGCCTGAGCTTGTCCTGCTTGTAGCAATGGTTCAGACGCTTTTACTAATGCATCAATTTTAGCTTCGATATCTGCTTTATCTTCACCTTTTGCTGAAGTTTCTAAGTCAGAAAGAGCTGCTTCAATTTTTGCTTTATCATCTGCGTTCAAGTTATCGCCAGCTTCTGTAATTTGCTTACGGGTAGAGTGAACAATCGCATCTGCTTGGTTACGAGTTTGAACTAATTCTTCAAACTTGCGATCCGCTTCCGCATTTGCTTCAGCATCACGAACCATTTTTTCAACTTCATCGTCACTTAAACCTGAAGATGCCTTGATCGTGATCTTTTGTTCTTTACCTGTATTCTTATCTTTAGCAGAAACATGCAAAATACCATCTGCATCGATATCAAATGTTACTTCGATTTGTGGCATACCACGAGGTGCTGGTTGGATTCCATCTAAGTTGAACTGACCAAGTGATTTGTTATCACTTGCACGTTTACGTTCACCCTGTAAAACATGAATAGTTACAGCACTTTGATTATCTTCAGCAGTTGAGAACACTTGACTATGTTTTGTAGGGATTGTTGTGTTTTTATCGATGAGTTTAGTCATCACACTACCCATTGTTTCAATACCAAGTGAAAGCGGTGTTACGTCAAGTAATAATACATCCGTTACATCACCTGCTAATACCCCACCTTGAACTGCTGCACCAATTGCCACTGCTTCATCTGGGTTCACATCTTTACGAGGTTCTTTACCAAAGAAGTCCGCTACTTTTTGCTGCACTAATGGCATACGAGTTTGACCACCAACTAGGATAACATCGTTGATATCAGATACTGATAAACCTGCATCTGCTAATGCCACTTTAACAGGTTCTAATGAACGAGTTACTAAGTCTTCAACAAGTGATTCTAATTTCGCACGAGTCACAGTAATCACTAAGTGTTTAGGTCCTGTTGCGTCTGCGGTAATGTACGGAAGATTAACTTCTGTTGATTGTGTAGAAGAAAGCTCAATTTTTGCTTTTTCAGCTGCTTCCTTAACACGTTGCATTGCCATAGAGTCATTTCGTAAATCGACACCTTGTTCTTTTTTGAACTCATCAACCAAATAATTAATTAAACGGTTATCAAAATCTTCACCACCTAAGTGAGTATCACCATTAGTTGCACGCACTTCGAAAGTTTGCTCACCATCGAAATTATCCATCTCAATGATAGATAAGTCAAATGTACCACCACCTAAGTCATAAACTGCAATGATTTGGTTTTCTTTTTTAGAATCTAAACCATATGCTAATGCAGCGGCTGTTGGTTCGTTAATAATACGTTTAACTTCTAAACCAGCGATACGACCTGCATCTTTAGTCGCTTGGCGTTGTGCATCGTTAAAATACGCTGGTACAGTAATTACGGCTTCAGTTACAGACTCTCCTAAGAAATCTTCTGCTGTTTTCTTCATTTTTTTCAATACTTCAGCAGAAATTTGTGGTGGAGCCATTTTTTCGCCTTTTGCAGAAACCCACGCATCACCATTATCAGCTTGTGTGATTTCAAATGGCATAATTTCAATATCACGTTGTACTTCAGCATCAGTAAATCGACGACCGATTAAACGTTTGATTGCAAATAATGTATTTTTTGGGTTTGTGATCGCTTGACGTTTTGCTGGTGAACCCACTAAAGTTTCTTTATCTGTATAAGCAATAATAGAAGGAGTTGTTCTTGCACCTTCAGCATTTTCTAACACACGTGGTTTATCGCCATCCATTACGGCAACACATGAGTTTGTTGTTCCTAAGTCAATACCAATAATTTTACCCATTTTAAATTCTCCGATATAAAAATTTGTTCATTTTTGTAAGATACCTACAAGATTGCGTTTTTTCCTAAAAATTCAAGGGTAACTTACAACTTTTTTAACAAGGAAGCGGTATTTTTAACATACCGTTCAGACGGAGCAATAAATAGGGGTAAAAATGATGAGTTCAAGAGGAAATATAAAAATTTTTCAAAATTTCTAATAATTTATCATCCAAGGTATGAATTTTATGCAAATAACAATATCTAGAGGAGCTTGCAAGCGGTAAGTTTAAGTTATCTTTTTGCAAAATAAGATTGAGAACTCACCGCTTATCATTAATCTTTCCAGAACGTTGGTGTAAGGATGACCAATAAGGTAAAGACCTCTAATCGCCCACACACCATAGCAAACGTAAGGACCAATTTTGCACTGTCTGGTACGTGTAAAAAGTTACTACTCACCGTACCTAATGCGGGGCCTAAGTTATTCATTGTGGCGATCACCGCATTTAAGGCATCAAAAGTTTCCATTCCACAAGCAATGGAAGCAATCCAACATATCACAAATACGAAGAAATAAGCCGAAAAGAACGCCCATACACCTTCTACAATTCGTTCTGATAATACATGTTTACCCAGTTTAATTGGCTGAATAACATTAGGATGAATAAAACGATGGACCTCTCGTCTGCCTTGTAAATAAAGTAATAAGACACGGAACATCTTTAATCCACCGCCTGTTGAGCCAGCACAACCGCCAATAAATGAAGCCAAAACCAAAATTAATGGTAAGAAAGATGGCCAAATACTGAAATTATCCGTAGTAAATCCAGCAGTAGTAGAAATTGAAACCGATTGAAATAAGGCTTGTGATAAGGTACTTGCTCGTCCACCAAAATAGCTATCTGCCCAGAGGACTAAAAAACAAATAAGGAATAAACTAAATTGGATCAAAATAAAGAAACGGAATTCATAGTCACGCCAATACACACCAAAGAATTTACGTTTAGCTAGCCCTTTATAACGTCCATTAAATTGGTCAAATACCGCAAAATGCAAAGCAAAGTTACAAGATGAGATCAACAAAAATAATACCGTAATATAATTGATCAGATCACTTTTAAAATAACCAATACTAGCGTCATGCGTAGAAAAACCACCAATTGCAATCGTCGAAAAACTGTGAGAAATTGCATCAAACCAATCCATTCCTGCAAACCAAAATGCTGTCGCACATAAGGCGGTAAGCGCAACATAAATCAGCCACAATGCTTTTGCAGTTTCTGCAATACGAGGGCGCATTTTTTGCTCTTTCAATGGTCCTGGCATTTCAGCCCGATAGAGTTCCATTCCACCAATACCAAGCAAAGGAATAATCGCAACAGCAAGCACAATGATCCCCATCCCACCCAACCACTGCAGAAATTGACGATAAAATAAAATCGCTTTAGGTAGCTGATCAAGCCCGACAATCACCGTTGCACCAGTTGTTGTAAGCCCAGAAAATGATTCAAAAATAGATTCGGCAAAATTCAAATTTGGTCGCTCTAGTAAAATAAAAGGTACAGCCCCAAGAGAACCTAGAACCACCCAGAATAAGACAACGATTAAAAAGCCTTCTCGAGAACGTAACTCATATTTATAATCTCGGCAGAACCACCATAACACTGTGCCAACCACAAAATTAAGTAAAAATGCTTCTAAAAATGCACGTCCGCCACCGTCTCCATAAATAAGCGCAACGGAAGCTGGTACAAGCATCGTAAAAGAAAATAGCATTACTAAGATGCCAACTATTCTGATAATAGAAAGAAATTGCACAGGATATTCCAACTGATAATATTGCTCACAATGGTACTCAGCTTTTTATTTCAGTCAAATTTTTTCTCGCTTGAAGGTCTGTTATACTGTGTTTCATTAAATAAAATTTTTTACAAGCGGTAAGATCCTATGGACGATTTGCAACAAGAACATATTAACTGGAAGCCAACTGCTTCCATTCCAACATTATTAAAACGCTCAAAAATCATCAGTGATATTCGTAAATTCTTTACAGAACGTGGCTTACTTGAAGTCGATACACCTACAATGAGTGAATTTTCGGTCACTGACGTTCATCTCTCAGCATTTAGCACTCAATTTCTTTCGCCATTTGAGAGTAAAGCTAAAACGCTACATTTAATTACTAGCCCCGAATATCATATGAAACGCTTGCTCGCCAGTGGAAGTGGAGCAATTTTTCAGCTTTGCCACGTATTCCGCAATGAAGAAGCTGGCAAAAATCATAATCCTGAATTTACTATGCTAGAGTGGTATCGCCCTCATTTTGATATGTATCGTTTGATTAATGAAGTGGATGATCTATTACAATATATTTTAGATTGTGAGCCTGCTGAATCTTTTAGCTATCAATTCGTATTTCAGAACTATGTAGGATTAGATCCGCTTTCTGCAACAAAATCTCAGCTTGTGGCAAAAGCGCAAGAACATGGCTTACAATGTGACGATAATGATCATCGTGATGTATTACTACAATTCTTATTTACTAAAGTTGTTGAGCCAAATATCGGTTTAGAACGCCCGACTGCGATTTATCACTTCCCTGCTTCTCAAGCAGCATTAGCTCAAGTAAGTGCGGAAGACCCAAGAATGGCAGAACGCTTTGAGTTCTATTATAAAGGGATTGAATTAGCGAACGGCTTTCACGAATTAAGTGACGCTAAAGAACAATTCCGCCGTTTTGAGCAAGATAATGTTTACCGCCAACAAATCGGCTTACCACCTCAAGAATTGGATTCCCGTTTCCTCGCTGCTTTAAAATCGGGGATTCCAAATTGTTCTGGTGTTGCAGTTGGCGTTGATCGTTTAATTATGATTGCTCTTGGTGCAGAACGAATTGAGGAAGTCATGGCATTTGGAATAGAAAGTGCTTAGAATTTAGCTATAATAGATTAAAATACGCTAAAGTATTGTATTAAAATTTAATAATAACAGGAAAAAATTTGAACGATTTATTTATTATTGATTCACATTGCCACTTAGATTCTTTGGATTATGAAACTCGTCATAAAAACGTCGATGAAGTGATCGAAAATGCCAAAGCAAGAGGTGTGCAACGTTTTATCTCTATCTGTACGACATTAGGTAGCTTCGAAAATATGAAAAAGCTTACCGCTCATCGTCCCGAAGTTTCGCTCTCGTGTGGAGTACATCCCCTCAATGTTGAGGATGAACCTTTTGATTATGCAAGATTGCTTGAATCAGCCAAAGATCCAAGAGTGGTTGCTATTGGCGAAACAGGGTTAGATTATCACTACACCCCTGAAACTAAAGAGCTACAACAGTCTATTTTTCAACAACAAATTCACATTGCGAATGAAGTAAATAAGCCGTTAGTAATCCACACACGCTCAGCTCGTGAAGATACGATGCAATTGTTAATTGAAAATAATGCGGAAAAATGTGGCGGAGTGTTGCATTGCTTTACAGAAGATTGGAATATGGCAAAACGCGCTTTAGATATCGGGTTTTATATTTCTATCTCTGGTATTATTACTTTTAAAAATGCAGAAGATTTACGTGAAGTCGTAAAGAAAGTACCCCTTGATCGTTTATTGGTAGAAACGGATTCGCCTTATTTAGCACCGATTCCCTATCGAGGTAAACCAAATCAACCAGCGTATGTCAGAGAAGTGTGCGAATACTTAGCCACCTTGAAAGGTGTTTCGGTAGAAGAAATGGCTCAGACGACAACACAAAATGTTCAACGTTTATTTAAACTCACTGTATAGGAGTGACTATGAAATCAATTCTTAAATATTTCCTGATTTTAGTTATGCTTTCGTTGCATATCGTTTTAATCGGAGCCGTTAATTACGCATTCCCAAGTTATGAACAAACGGTGATTACGGGTATGGAGGTTCGCCGTGTGGACAAAGATGGTCCAATCAGTAAATCAAACCCAGAAGATGGTCCAGTAAGAGATGTGTACTATCTCTTTACTGAAAATCCTGAAACCAAGAAAGTTATGACTTATCGTAATGAAGACACAGGCTGGGGCTTACCTTTCTACTTCAAATTTGATGCTGCTTTAACTCAAGCAAAAGCTCAAGCCTTTGCTAACGATAAAAAATTGGTCCAAATTAAATATTATGGTTGGTATATCAGTTGGTTAAATGAGTTCAGAAATGTTGTTTCGATCCAACCAGTAGAAGAAGGACAAAGCCAATCTATGCCTTGGATTAGCTATATTATCTATGCATTTTTTGCCTTCACATTCTTCCTATCTGTCCAATTTATCCGTGGTTGGTTTGATAGTAGCAAATAATCATTAAGCTTATTCCCTTCTTGTACGAGAAGGGAATTTTTTCTTATCCAATAGATACGACATAATGCAATATTTCATCGCCGATCTTCATCTAAATGAATCTCAACCTGAGATTACCGATCTCTTTTTGCAATTTATGCAAGAGAAAGCACCGCTTGCAGAGGCGATTTATATCCTAGGTGATCTCTTTGATTTCTGGATTGGCGATGATGAACAGTCCGAACTCATTACTCAAGTCAAACAAGCGACGTGCAAAGTGGTAGAGCAAGGTGTGCCTTGTTATTTTATTTGTGGTAATCGAGATTTTTTAATTGGTAAACGCTTTGCGAAGGAGTCGGGGATGACGCTACTACCCGATTATCATATTGTCGACCTCTATGGCAAACGAACGTTAATTTGTCACGGCGATACCTTGTGTATTGATGATGAAAAATACCAAAACTTTCGCAAAAAAGTCCACCAAAAATGGCTACAATGGCTGTTCCTAAAATTGCCCCTTTCCTTGCGTATCAACATAGCGCAAAAAATTCGAGCTAAAAGTAAACAAGATAAACAACATAAACCTATTGATATTATGGACGTAAATAAAGCGTTCACTGCCGAGATTGTCGAAAAATATCAAGCGGAATGGTTGATTCACGGACACACCCATCGACAAGCGGTGCATTCCAATCAACATTTTGCAAATTCTGATCGCACCTTTACCCGTATTGTCCTTGGCGATTGGGGCAAAACCGCCTCGATTTTAACCGTTACCCCCGACTCATTTTATTTTAACGAAGAACGTTAAGGATTACTGACTGATTCTTTTGCAGATTTTTGCAAAAAATGCCCGACATTCGACCGCTTACCCGCTATAATAAGCAGTATTTTTAACTGAATTTTATTAATAGGAATCACAATGTCAGCAAAATTTAATGTGAAAACCTTTCAAGGAATGATCCTTGCATTACAAGATTACTGGGCAACTCAAGGTTGTACCATCGTTCAACCATTTGATATGGAAGTGGGCGCAGGAACTTCTCACCCGATGACGTGTTTACGTGCGATTGGTCCAGAACCAATGGCATCGGCTTATGTTCAGCCTTCACGTCGCCCAACTGATGGTCGCTATGGTGAAAACCCAAACCGTTTACAACACTACTACCAATTCCAAGTGGTTATCAAACCTTCCCCAGATAATATCCAAGAACTCTATTTAGATAGCTTAAAAATGTTAGGTTTCGACCCAACTCAAAATGATATTCGTTTTGTGGAAGACAACTGGGAAAACCCAACATTAGGTGCGTGGGGATTAGGTTGGGAAGTCTGGTTGAACGGTATGGAAGTTACTCAATTTACCTATTTCCAACAAGTGGGGGGCTTAGAATGTAAACCCGTTACAGGCGAAATCACTTACGGTTTAGAACGTTTAGCAATGTACATTCAAGGTGTAGACTCTGTTTATGATCTTGTCTGGTCTGACGGTCCATTAGGCAAAACCACCTATGGCGACGTTTTCCACCAAAACGAAGTGGAACAATCCACTTACAACTTTGAATATGCAAATACTGATTTCTTATTCTACTGTTTTGACCAATACGAAAAAGAAGCCCAAGAATTGCTCGCTCTAGAAAAACCACTACCATTGCCTGCTTACGAACGCATTTTAAAAGCCGCTCATAGCTTTAACCTTTTAGATGCTCGCAAAGCGATTTCAGTGACCGAACGCCAACGTTATATTCTACGCATCCGTGCATTAACTAAAGGTGTAGCAGAAGCCTACTACGCAAGCCGTGAGGCGTTAGGATTTCCAGGGTGTAAGAAATAAAATTAATGTTAATCTAGCTAGCAGAGGCAAAAATGAAAAAATTACTTATTACTCTTTCAGTATTCCTATCCGCATGCTCTCTCAGTGACCAAGAGATTCGAGCTAATTATGCTGAACACTATAAACAAAGTGATGAGTATGTGGCTCAATTTGCAAAAAACATTGAAGGATTATCTGTTGAACAATTAGCTATTGATGGGGCAAAAAAAGATAAAGCTAAAATGAATGGGCAGAGTCGAATGCAAATAGATCAATATATGTATATTGAAAATGTAAGACCAAACAAAAATCAAGTAATTTATGAATACTCATTTAATCCATCATGGTGGAAAAGTTTGGGAGAGTCTAAACAAAAAGATATTCAGAATAATATGCAAAGAGATTTAATTTATAGAACTTGTTCTTTAAGAACTGTTGCCTTAGCCCAAGAAAAAGGGTTAGAAGAGGATCATAAATATTATTATGACTATCCAAATAAATCTCTTGCATTCGAGTTAAAAACAAATAAAGAAATTTGCTTATCTAACGGCTTTGTAAGATAAAATTTAGAGCAAACAAATGAAAACTAAAACCATATTATTTTTTGCTGACTTGTGTCCTGACTCCCCACCTTTTGTAACCCAATTAGAGCAACTTAAGGTGGAATATGAAGCGGTTAATATTTTTGAAAGTATGGCAAATTTTAAACGCTTTCTAAAATTACGAGATAATCATTCAGCTTTTGATCAAGCCAAAAAACAAGGTTACATCGGGATTCCTGCTTTAGTGATGGATGATGAAAAAGTTGTGTTAGATCTTGAAGAGTTGCAGAAAATATTTAGTTAAAGCGGTGAGATCTTAAAGAGAATTTACAATTTAAGTTAAAAAATTTTAAAGAGACAAACAATGACAACACAAAATTTCCTTGCCGAGATCGGCACAGAAGAATTACCACCGAAGGCACTGAAAAAATTAGCGACTGCCTTTGCTGATAATGTAGAACAAGAATTAACTCAAGCTGGTTTAGGCTTTGAGAAAGTAGAATGGTTTGCTGCACCTCGTCGTTTAGCAGTGAAGGTGTTGGGATTAGCCACAAGCCAACCAAGTAAAGAAGTTGAAAAACGTGGTCCTGCGGTTTCTGCTGCATTTGATGCGGAAGGTAAACCAACTAAAGCTGCGGAAGGTTGGGCAAGAGGTTGTGGTATCAGCGTGGATCAAGCTGATCGTATTGCGACCGATAAGGGCGAATGGTTAGTGCATCGTGCAGTGATTGAAGGACAACCAACTAAAAATTTAGTGGTAGATATCATCAGCCGAGCATTAGCAAAATTACCTATTCCTAAAACAATGCGTTGGGGTGATAAGACTGAACACTTTGTTCGCCCTGTGCATACTGTTACCTTATTACTTGGTGATGAATTAATCGAAGGTGAAATTTTAGGTGTGACTATCGGTAGAACCATTCGTGGTCACCGTTTCTTAGGCGAACGTGAATTTCAAATTGAACACGCTGATCAATATCCTCAATTATTAAGAGAAAAAGGATCAGTGGTTGCAGATTTCAACGAACGTCGTGAAGAAATTCTTGCAAAAGCACAAGCGAAAGCGACCGCTTTAGGTGGTGTTGCCGATATTCAAGATGATTTACTAGATGAAGTTACCTCGCTTGTTGAGTATCCAAACGTATTAGCTGCAACATTTGAAGAGCGTTTCTTAGCTGTACCTGCGGAAGCCCTCGTTTATACAATGAAAGGCGACCAAAAATATTTCCCAATCTATGATAAAGACGGCAAATTATTACCGCACTTTATTTTCGTTTCTAATATCAATCCTGAAGATCCAAGTAAGATTATTGAAGGAAATGAAAAGGTCGTTCGCCCACGTTTAACCGATGCAGAATTCTTCTTCAAAACCGATTTAAAACAACGTTTAGAAGATCAACTTCCACGCTTAGAAACTGTTTTATTCCAACAACAATTAGGCACATTGCGTGATAAAACAGATCGTATTGAGCAATTAAGCGGTGCGATTGCAAAACAAATTGGGGCAGATGAAACCAAAGCAAAACGTGCAGGCTTACTTTCTAAATGTGACTTAATGACCAATATGGTGTTTGAATTTACCGATACCCAAGGGGTTATGGGTATGCACTATGCCCGTCACGATGGCGAAGATGAAGAAGTGGCGGTAGCGTTAAATGAACAATATATGCCACGTTTTGCAGGCGATGACTTACCACATTCTCTCGTTGCCTGTGCAGTCGCATTAGTGGATAAAATTGATACCCTAGCAGGGATTTTTGGTATTGGACAGCATCCAAAAGGCGATAAAGACCCATTTGCTTTACGCCGTGCGGCATTAGGTGTGTTACGTATTATCGTTGAGAAAAAACTCTCACTTGATTTAGAAGAGTTAGTAAAAACTTCAGTGGAATTATTTGGCGATAAATTAACGAATAAAGATGTGGTTAGCGATGTGGTTGATTTTATGCTCGGACGTTTCCGTGCTTGGTATCAAGATGAAGGCATTGCTGTTGATGTGATTCAAGCGGTATTAGCTCGTCGCCCAACCAAACCAGCCGACTTTGATGCACGTGTACGTGCGGTAGCTCATTTCCGTACTTTAGATTCAGCGGTTGCATTAGCGGCTGCGAATAAACGTGTGAGCAATATTTTAGCTAAAGCGGATATTTCAATCGGCGAGATTGATCTGACCGCTTGCGTAGAGCCAACAGAAAAAGCGTTAGCTGAAACGGTAATTAAACTCCAAGCGGATGTGCAACCATTAGTGGCTGAAGGAAATTACACTGCCGTGTTAGATCAGCTTGCGAATTTACGTCAGCCTGTTGATAGCTTCTTCGATAGCGTTATGGTGAATGCGGAAGATCCAAAACTTCGCCAAAATCGACTTGCGATTTTAAACACCTTGCAAAACTTATTCTTGCAAGTTGCTGATATTTCGTTATTGCAATAAATGAGTTATAAAGACCGCTGAAAAGCGGTCTTTTTTCAACATGAAGATAATATACAGAGGAGAATACAACATGACTAAAAAAACTGAATTATTATTTACGAATCAATGGGATGTACGTATTAGTGATCCAGGCTTAGAAGGCTCAATGAGCAATTATTTTGAGACTGTCAGTTTAAAATTAGAAGCGCATATTGAAAATGATCAGGTTTCTTATGAGTTTATTCGTAAAGCAGAAAAAGAAGTGGAAACTCATCGTATTTTCAATAATGTTGATGATTTATTCAAATTCCTCGCAGAATATTTAGGTCCTGTTGCACTAGGCAATATTGGTGTAAAAATCGGAAAATTAGGATTAGCTTAATGGTATGAGTGAAGGTTCTCCTTTATATTTACAAACACAGCCTTACTGGGATTTTTTGCGTATTGAGCGACAAGTCAGCCCACATACATTGAGCAATTACCAACGGCAACTGAAAGCTATCTGTGAGATGTTAGATAAACAGCAAATTACAGATTGGCGAACTGTGGATGCATCTGTGATACGTTGGATATTATCCCAAAGCCACAAAGAAGGATTAGGTGCAAAAAGTGTCGGTTTGCGTTTAGTTGCCTTGCGTCAATTTCTTGCTTTTTTAGTTGGTAAAGAAGTACTACCAACAAACCCTGCTGTTGGTATTAAAGCACCGAAAATAAATAAACATCTTCCAAAAAATATTGATGCCGAACAGATCACACAATTGCTAAATGTTGAGAGTAACCAACCGCTTGATCTTCGTGATTTAGCCATGATGGAGTTGATGTATAGCTCAGGTTTACGTCTAGCTGAATTACAAGGGCTAGATCTTGGCGATATGGATTTAAACGTCGGGGAAGTTCGGGTACTGGGTAAACGTAGCAAAGAACGGATTGTACCAATCGGCTCAAAAGCAATTGAAGCAATCAATAAATGGTTAGCTGTTCGTGGGGAATTTCAACCGAAAGATAATGCTGTATTCTTAAATCAACGAGGAGGGCGAATTTCCACTCGTTCAATCCAATTAATTATGCAAAAATGGGGAAAAAGACAGGGCTTGACGGTTCATTTACATCCTCATAAACTTCGCCATTCTTTCGCTACACATATGCTTGAAGCTAGTTCAGATCTTCGATCTGTACAAGAATTACTCGGACATAGCAATTTGTCAACAACCCAGATCTATACTCACTTAGATTTTCAACATCTTGCTAAAGTTTATGACTCAGCTCATCCAAGAGCGAGAAGAAAAAAAGAGAAACCATAATGAAATTTAATTTAGAACGTATAAACTTTATTTCAATACCTCTTAGAATTATTCTTTTTGGATTAATTGCATTCACATTATCTCGATTGGGATTCTATTTTGTTCATTCAGACTATTTTTCGCCCCTAAATAGCTCGGAGGTCGTAAGTGGGCTATTAACAGGGATACAATTTGATAGTGCAACAGTGATGCTTTTCTGTTCACCCATGTTGGCATTACTGAGTTTACCCTTCAAAGTTATTCATGAAACTAAACTCAAAATCTTACTAGTTTGGTTATCTGCTTTAGTTATCTTTGTTATGCTTGGTTACAATATGGCAGATTTAACCTACTTTGGTGAAGTACAGCGCCATATTGGTGCAGAAATTGCAAATCTTTCGTCAGATCAAGCTGCATTAATTGAAATAGCTCTATCATCTCGTCTTACCTATACATTAAGCGGTTTGGTCTTTTTAATTATTTTATTTATTGGATGGTACTATTTTGTTGTAAAACCATCTTCTCCAATAAATCCTCTTATTTCTAGTAAATTAATTAAGGGATTAAGTTGGTTAGGACTTGCCGTAGTTTATCTTATTTTATTTAGGGGGATTATTCTTTCTGGAAGACCAATTAATTTAAGTGATGCATTTAATGGTAGTAAACTTCAACAAGCAAATCTATCATTAAATCCCGTATACACTTCTTACAGAGAAATTCGAAATAAGTTGGAAGAAAAACCCCTGAATTACCTTTCTCAAGAGGAAGTGCAAAACTTTATTAAAAACTCACCGCTTATCTTCCAATGGCAACACTCAGAAAACACACTAACTAAGAAAAATGTGGTGCTAATTTTACTAGAAAGCTGGAGTTATAAATATATTGATGCCTTAAGTCATAACCAGTATGGCGTCACACCATTTATGGATAGTCTCGTTGCTCGCTCTCAAGTTTGGGATAATTATTATGCAGCAGGACAACGTAGTATTATTGGGATTCAAGCAATCCTATCCTCTGTTCCATCACTTCAAAGCCAACCCACACTTGGATTTGGTTTAGAAATGAAAGATATGAGCCGTATCGCACAAATAGCAAGTGATTACGATTACCGCACCGTCATGATGCAATCATCGGCTCGTCGTTCATTCCATATGGATAGTATCGCCAATGCACTGGGTTTTCAGGAATATTACGGTAAAGAAGATGTGCCAATTATTAAAGAATACCCTCAAGAACAACCTCGTTTTGGTTGGGATTATGATGCCTTACAAGCCTTTAACCAAAAATTGAGTGAAACGGAAAATAATAAACCATTTTTTGCCTTCATGTTTACAGGTACAACCCATGAACCTTTTCCAAAAATTGGGAAAGAATTTGAGCTTTATCCACATGATGATAAAAGTGAAAATGGTTTCTTAAACACGTTAAAATACAGTGATTGGGCATTAGAGCAATTTATGCAGTCAGCATCCCTTCAACCATGGTACAACAATACGGTCTTTATCTTTAGTGCCGATCATGTGTTAAACGCAAAAACTGACGATACGTTAGATCAACGATTCCATATTCCTTTAGTGATTTTTACGCCTGATGGATCATTACCACCTGCTAGAAATACTAAACTGGCATCACAATATGATTTATTCCCAACAATTATGGATATTCTAGGTTTTAATCAATCTATTTTTACCTTTGGTAAATCATTATTCTCAAATGAAGAGAGTGAATCAGTGATGTTAAATCAAGGTGATATGGTAGGAATGGTCACGCCAAATAATTGGGTGGGATTTACTCAACAAAATATTGAAGAAGTCCACCATGAATTATCCGAAGAAGACCAACAACAACTCAATAAATTGAAATTAAAAATACAATATGCCGATCAACTATTGAGACAAAACCGTTGGACAAAACCTTAGAAAATGAAATAAGAATATCATTGTAAAAAATTAAGCCTTATCAATTAAATGATAAGGCTTATTTATAATTGATTAAAAAATTGAAATCCCCGTTACAGCCACCCTTTACGCTTAAAATAAATGTAAGGTGTAGCCGCCGCACAAATCATCAAGCCAATAGCCATTGGGTATCCGTAATGTAATTTTAATTCAGGCATAAACTCAAAATTCATTCCATAAGTAGAGGCAACTAATGTTGCTGGTAAGAACATTACTGAGACTACCGAGAAGAATTTCATAATTCTATTCTGTTCAATATTGATAAAACCCATCGCTGCTTGCATTAAGAAATTCACTTTTTGGAAAAGTGATTCATTGTGAGGTTGTAGAGATTCAATATCTCGTAGAATATCTCTTGCCTGTTCTAACTGATTGTTGGGTAAACGCGTTTTGCGCAATAGAAAACTTAACGCTCGTTGTGTATCCATCAAACATAATCTTACTTTAGAACTTGCATCTTCCAATTCAGTTAAATCAGATAATGCATCATCAAAGGTATCATTGTTATGTTGTTCTTTATTTTCTTGAGCACTTAACACAACTCGACTTAACTTTTCTAAATCTGCGTAAATATTTTCAATAACATCTGCCAACTGCTCGATCTTGGTTTCCAGTAAATCAAGTAATAATTCGTAAGCATTACCATCCATCATTTTTTCACGACGAGAACGCATTCGATATAAACGGAATGCAGGTAAATCTCGCTCACGAATCGTAAATAATCGCCCATCACGAATAGTAAAACCGACAGTCGCAATATCGGCATAATCTTCATCATCTAAGCAATAAAAGAATGAGTGCAAATGAAGTCCATCTTCATCTTCAAAAAAACGAGCAGATGCTTCTAAGTCTTCTAGCTCATGCTCTTCCGCAAGAGTTTGTTTTAAAAGGTGTTCAACAACTTTACGCTCATCATCGGATGGGTCGATAAGATCGATCCACATTGCGTCATTTAATTGGTCTGAAACGGTTTCATCTACACTGATTAAGCGCTCGTTATTTAACGAAAAAGCTCGGATCATTTCATACTCCTAAACATGGTATGAGGCGATGAACAAAAATGAACAAAAATTAAGATACTGACTGGCAAAAACCGACACTCGTCGGCAATTAAAAGAAATTTGGACGAGAGGGGATTAAAAAACGGGTAAGTATCGACTGTGACTGTCCAAAATGCTGGTATCCTCAAAGTGAAAAAACGGGCGAATAGTACCTATTTAGAAGTAAATCGTCAAGAAATTTGCATAAATAAGAGGGATCATAATCCCTCATTTCAATTTGTTTACCTATGAGTTACTTAATTTTACCTTCTTCATATAACCACTCTGCAACTTGTTTAGCAAAGTAGGTTAAAATCCCATCTGCTCCTGCACGTTTAAAGCAAAGTAACGATTCCAAGATGCTCTCTTTTTCCTTTAACCAACCATTTTGAATAGCCGCCATGTGCATCGCATATTCCCCTGAAACTTGATAGGCGAAAGTAGGCACTCCAAAAGTCGTTTTGACTCGATAAACAAGATCTAAATACGGCATACCGGGTTTTACCATTACCATATCAGCCCCCTCCTCAATATCCAAAGCAACTTCATGTAGTCCTTCATTACTATTAGCTGGATCTAATTGGTAAGTTTTTTTATCCCCACCTTTTAAATTACTTGCCGAACCTACCGCATCTCTGAATGGTCCATAATAATTTGAGGCATATTTAGCAGAATATGCCATTATTTGCGTATGAATAAATCCTTTTTCCTCAAGAGCTTGACGAATTGCACCGATACGTCCATCCATCATATCGCTTGGAGCCACAATATCAGCACCAGCTTGGGCATGAGATAATGCTTGCTTAATCAATACTTCTGTAGTGATATCATTAATCACATACCCATTATCATCAATAATTCCATCTTGACCGTGCGTAGTAAATGGGTCTAATGCTACATCAGTAATAACACCTAATTCAGGATAAGCTTTTTTTAATGCTTTTACTGCACGCTGTGCTAACCCGCCTGGATTATAAGCCTCTTCCGCCATTAATGATTTTTTATCAGCTTCAACCACGGGAAAAAGAGCGATGGCTGGTACACCATACTTCACCAATAATCCTGCTTCAATTAATAATTGATCGATGGTTAAACGTTCTATGTTCGGCATTGATGGAACGTTAACACGTTGATTTTCACCTTCAATAACAAATACAGGGTAAATCAAATCATCCACTGTAATTTTATTTTCAGCAACAAGGCGACGACTAAAATCATGCTTACGTAAACGGCGCATTCGCTTAGAGGGAAAAGGAGATGAGATATGTTGAATCATGATACGATCCTATTATGAATTAAAAAAATTGACCCGCTTAGTGCGGGTCTGTTCAATTATTTAATACTTGGCGAATCTTCTTGCTCTTCATTATCGGAAGAAACATAGAACCGAGAAACTAATATACCCACTTCAAAGAGCAACCACATTGGGATTGCTAATAACGTTTGAGAGAATATATCAGGAGGCGTCAATAACATCCCAACGACAAATACCGCCACGACAATATATGGACGTTTTGCTTTCAAATCCTCTGGCGTTGTAATACCAGTCCAACATAATAAGATAATTGCAACAGGCACTTCAAAACACACACCAAAAGCGAGAAAGATCGTCAATACAAAATCTAAATAGCTACTAATATCTGTTGCAATAGTCACGCCTTGCGGAGCTGTACTCGTTAAGAAACCAAAGACTAAAGGGAAAACAACATAATAAGCAAACCCTACACCAAGATAAAACAAGAAAGTACTGGAAAACATTAATGGATACACTAAACGTTTTTCTTGTTTATACAACGCTGGCGCAACAAACGCCCAAATTTGATACAGAATATAAGGAACTGAAAGGAAAACAGCAACAATTGCAGTCAGTTTTATTGGCGTAAAGAAAGGCGTTGCCACATTGGTTGCAATCATTGTAGCGCCAGCTGGTAAACGTTCTGTTAGCGGGGTTGCTAATAACGTATAGATATCATTAGCCCAATAAACTAAGACAGCAAAGACAACCAGTACACAAATAATAGCTCTGAGTAAACGATCACGTAATTCAATTAAATGAGAAATAAGCGGTTGAGACTCTTCAACTGACATCTGATTTATCCTGTTTTGTTTGAGTATCTACTACAGCAAGATCATCATCTAGTGGATAATACATGGATAACATATCTTCATCCGCTTCTGCAAGCTCTGCGGTTTCTCCAGAAGGAGAAACATTACTTTCCTGAGCTGACTCAAGCGGTGAGTTTAATTGCTTATTTTGCAAATTACTCAATGATGATTGTTCATCAACTTGCTTCTGCCCTAATTCCTTATGTTCCGTAGGCTTAGGCGGAATTTCATTAATCTGCTCTTGCGTTTCTTTCGCTAAAGATTGAGCTTGTTTTTTAGCTGAATCAATACCTTCTTTCATCTTTTCTGCTGATTGTTTTAATTCTTCAACAGTTTCAGTCAGTTCAGGTGAAAGTTGAGTAAGATTAAGTGCTTCGGCTTTTTTTATGCTTTCTTGTAGCTCTTGTAATTTCAATTCCTGAGCTAATTCATTTTGCACATTACTTGCTAATCCTCGAATGGTAGCAACCCATCCCATTACTGTTCTAATCGCAATCGGTAACCGTTTAGGCCCTAATACGACTAATCCAATAATCAGAATTAGCAATAATTCAGAAAAACCAATATCAAACACGGATTATGCCTGCTCTTTCTCTTTCGCCTTTTGCTCTGTAGATTCAGCCTGCTTTTTCTCTACCTTTTCAAATTCTGCATCTTTAGACTTATCATCATCACTCATTGCTTTTTTGAAACCTTTAACTGATTCGCCTAAGTCTGAACCCAAATTACGCAATTTCTTTGTACCAAAAAGAAGAAGGATAATCACTGCAACAATCAGAAGTTGCCAAACACTAATACCGCCCATAAATAAGACCTCTTTTTAAAGTTAATAAAATAAAACCCATCGATTATACGAGTTTTTAACAATTAAAACACGAAAATTTATTAATCATCAATTGCTTTTTGACCACTTTCTCGAACAAACAATGCAAAAAAACCGACCAATAATATTACGCTCAACCAAATAGGTAATGTATCAAACCGCCACAATATTCCGCAAATCACGCATCCAATAACAATTAAGCGAGTTGCACTTCGTCCGCTGTTATTTTGTTTTTTGATACTTTTATTAATTTCTGCTAATCTCACATTAATCTGTTTTTGTTGCTTTAAAGCTTGGAATAATGACTCTGGAAACTCAGCAAAATGCTCTCTAAATTGCGGTAAATGTTGGTTAATTTGACGCAACATTGATTTAACACCTACTTGCTCATCTAACCAATCTTGTAAAAAAGGTTTAGCCGTTTTCCACAAATCCAATTCAGGATAAATTTGTCTACCTAATCCCTCAATATAAAGCAAAGTTTTTTGCAACAACACTAACTGAGGTTGCACTTCCATATTGAATTGGCGAGCGACATTAAATAAATTATAAAGCACATGACCAAAAGAGATCTCAGACAACGGCTTGGCAAAAATAGGTTCACAAACTTCTCTAAATGCCTGTTCAAAACCATCAATATCCGTATCTTCTGGCGTCCATCCCGACTCAACGTGCATAATCGCCACTCGACGATAATCACGATTAAAGAAAGCAACGAAATTTTCTGCTAAGTAACGTTTATCATGATAATTAAGTTGCCCAACAATGCCACAATCAATCCCAATATATTGTGGATTTTCTGGGTGATCATAATTTACAAAAATATTGCCTGGATGCATATCGGCATGAAAAAAACTGTCACGGAATACTTGGGTGAAGAAAACTTGTACACCACGTTCCGCCAATACTTTCATATCAGTCCCATTGGCTTTAAGTTCTTCAATATTAGAGACTGGAATCCCGTAAATACGTTCCATCACAATCACATTTTTACGGCATAAATTTTGATACATTTCAGGGATATATAACATTTCACTGTTTTCAAAATTATTACGTAAACGAATCGCATTTGCCATTTCTTTACGTAAATCCAATTCATCCAGTAATGTTTTTTCATATTCTCGAACCACTTCAACGGGACGTAATCTTTTTCCATCTGGAGATAAACGAGGGATCCAATGCGCAAGACGATACATTAATTCAAGATCAGATTTGATGACGTTTTCAATCTCAGGACGAATAACCTTTAATACCACGTCTTTACCTGCAAGCGGTTGGTTCTGGTTAAATTTTGCCGTATGTACCTGTGCAATAGATGCTGAGGCAAGTGCCGTTTCATCAAAATCATCGAACCAAGTTTCAAGCTTATCACCTAATGCCTCTTCAATAATTTGACGGGCTAATTTACCATCAAAAGCCTCAACCGAATCTTGTAATAAGGCTAATTCATCGGATAGTTCTGGGGAAAAAAGATCACGACGGGTGGAGAGCATTTGTCCTAGTTTTATCCAAACAGGACCTAACTCTTGCAAAGCTAAACGTAAACGTAAACCGAGTGGTTTATTCGGAAACTCATTTTTAATCCAAAAGAAAGCCTTTCGACCTAAACGTGCGTTTCGAGTTAATGGAATATCGGGAATAACTTCATCTATTCCATAACGAAGGAAAGTGTGAATAATACGATATAGTCGGCGAAAATTTTTAATATTCATTCCACTCCTAAAATTAGTGTATGCATGACTCAATATAACGGATTATTTCATTATATATCAGCTATCAATAGCCTGTCGCACTAAAATTAGGTAAAAAACAAGCATCCTCTAATCTTTTCACCACAGTTTTGATTACTCCATTAGGCATCAAGTTTAATTCACGCCAACCAGGAGATTTTATGTCTAAAGTAAACTTATCGCAGTTAGGCTTAAATTGAATACAAGTTGAAGGGGTAGCTAAAACACGATAATCCATCCATTTTTTATCCACTTCTTGATGGATATGCCCATGTAAAATAGCCTTCACATTTGGAAAATCAGATAAAACATCTGCGAGTTGCTCTGGATTGGACAAACTATGCTGATCAAGCCAAGCAGAATTTGTTGGCAAAATATTGTGATGTAATACAACTAAGGTATAACGCTCAGCATTGTTTTTTAATGTTTCCGCTAACCAAGCTAATTGAGATTTACTCAACTTACCACCGGGTTTACCAAAAACATGGCTATCCAATAAAACAACTTGCCAATTATTCGATAAAAGAATATGTCTATGCGGTTGAATCTGAGCATAAATCCCCAATGCATTACTCATTTGAGGTTGTAAATCATGGTTACCTTCAATCCAGAATAATGGCTTCTTTAATTGTTTAACCATTTGACCAAATCGATGATAAGCTTCTCTATTGTGATCTTGAACTAAATCGCCAGTTGCCAAAATTATTTCATAATCAAATGCTTCTTTTTGAATAGCATCCAATACCGCTTGGAAACTTTTTACGGTAGGTACCCCAAGCAATTGTCCATCAGGTGTTGCAAACAAATGAGGGTCTGTAATTTGTAATATACGTACAATTGGTGAAGCACTTGGCAATTCGTAAGCACCTTTCATATCAAGTGTTACTCTATGTAAAAATGTAAAAGTAGAGCAATACTCTACTGATTTCTATCAACTTGTCAGTAGGCAATCTTTAAAAATGCGAAATGTACCGCATTTTTAAAGATAATTTTGCTAAACTTTAATCTAATTGATTTATATACTGAGATAAATCAATTTTCATTCTCGATTTGTCCAATTCAATTTTCCCTTCAGCATGTTGTTCAATATAAGATAAAATTCCAACGACCTCCGTTAAGCTCCAAGCGGTCGGTAACACCAATTGTTTTGCAAAAAACTCCACTAAACTCACCGCTTGTTGATCTAATGCACTCAATATCAAGTGTTGCAAATTTTGTTCACGTAAACACACCGGTACTTGTTGGATGGTCAAACGTAGTTTACCTTGCCACAGTTTTTCTTGAATCTCGAAACCTATTTGCACAAAGGATTCTTTGAGTTCATCCCATTGTGATTTTTGTTCCATATCTAAAGTTAAATTCAATGGAATCAATAGACCGCGTTTTTCAGCTTGTCTTAACTGTAATTGAATGTGTAAACGAGCCAATTTTTCTAAACTGATTAAATAAAAATCATCAGTCTGTTTCATTAATAATGCACGATTTTCTACTATAGCTAAGGCTTGCAGATATTGTGGAGAAATGGGAATATCATTAAATTTAGGTGAAGTTACGACTCTATCCTGACTCAATTCTGCTTTACTCTCAGCGAGATCTACTGGCTTCGATAATAATTCTCCATACAGCTTTTGCTCTTTAGCATTAATACTAGGACGGTTAGACCCTGAATACCGATCCTTTGTATAATTCGATTTAGCATAATCAGAAAATCTAACAGAATGATTATCTACATTAGTGCCATCATAAGATGGTGCAAAAATATTTTTGCCTGATGCTGCATAATTTGTATCACGTACATAATTGGGAGTAGATTCAGCCACCCTACCACTCAAAGATTCAGGTAGATTATTTTCAAGAGCATTTAATACACCTTGATAAATAAAGTCATGAACTAACCGCCCTTGATGAAAACGCACTTCATGTTTAGCGGGATGCACATTCACATCCACTTGGCTCGGTTCAATATCCAAAAATAACACAAAGGCAGGGTAATGATCTTTTGTGAGGTATTCACCATAAGCCTGACGAATCGCATGATTAATGGTTTTATCTCGCATCATTCGACCATTCACATAGCTGTAATTTAGATCATTTTGAGTGCGGAGTAATGTGGGCGAGCCGACCCAGCCGTAAAGGTGTAAATCATCGTGTTGCCAATCCAAATGAACAGAATGTTGAATAAACTCATCACCACAAATTGCCGCAACTCGCTTTTGTTGTTGCTCAATATTCTGGTTATCTACCGCCTTATAATGACGTACTTTTTTATCATTGTGAGTTAGCGTAAAAGTCACATTAGGCTTAGCTAAAGCAATTCGTCGCACAATTTCATCAATATGCATAAATTCTGTTTTATCTGTACGCAAAAATTTACGACGAGCGGGTGTATTAAAAAATAGATTAGCGACTTCAATTGTCGTGCCTACTGGATGAGAAGCTGGGTTAATTTCAACTTCCATATCTCTACCTTGAGCATAGGCTTGCCATGCTTCCGATTGATATTCAGGTCTGGACGTTAAAGTTAAACGAGAAACCGAACTAATACTGGCTAAAGCTTCGCCTCTAAAACCTAAACTGAGAATGGATTCGAGATCCTCTAAGCTAGCAATTTTACTCGTTGCATGGCGAGCAAGTGCCAAGGAGAGATCTTGTTTGCCAATACCACACCCATTATCTCTTATCCGAATGAGCTGAGAACCACCTTTTTCAATATCAATTTGAATCTGCGTTGCTCCCGCATCTAGGCTATTTTCTACCAGCTCTTTCACAACAGAAGATGGACGCTCAACGACCTCACCGGCTGCTATTTGGTTAGTCAGTTGGGGTGGAAGAATATGAATAAGCGATTTTACTTTTGCTGATATTGCGTTAGAAGTCGTCATTGCTGTATCTACTCTATCAAAAAATTGCTAAAATATTAGCACAAATCAACAATAGCATTTGAACAAAAAATTTATAAATCAAAGTAAAAATTTTCTTTTTATCAAACAAAGTATTAGATAAAGTCAAAATATATAATTCATATCTTAATATTGGAAAATTACAATATATTGTTTAATATAATACGATGAGGCACTATATCTTGTATATTTTGTTTTTGAGAACATTAAAATTCATCAACGAGGAGCAATGGTTAAATGGACAAAGAATTGATGGTGACTAAACGCGATGGACGTTTAGAGCCTTTGGATTTAGACAAAATCCATCGAGTTATTACTTGGGCGGCTGAAGGGCTACAAAATGTATCTGTTTCGCAAGTTGAGCTTAGATCACACATTCAATTCTACGAGGGTATTCGAACCTCTGATATCCATGAAACCATTATTAAAGCAGCCGCTGATTTAATTTCATCAGATACACCAGATTACCAGTATCTTGCTGCTCGTTTGGCTATGTTCCACTTACGCAAAAAGGCGTATTCACGCTTTGAACCGCCTCATTTATATGAGCAAGTAAAAAAAATGGTTCGTATGGGTAAATACGATGCTGCATTACTTACCGATTATTCGCGAGAAGAACTGGATGAAATTGAGACCTTCATTGATCACCAACGTGATATGAATTTTTCTTATGCTGCAGTTAAGCAGTTAGAAGGGAAATATCTAGTTCAAAATCGTGTGACTGGCGAAGTATACGAAAGCCCACAGTTCCTTTACATTTTAGTTGCTGCTTGTTTATTCTCAAAATATCCAGCTGAAACACGTTTAAGTTACATTCGTCGTTTTTATGATGCAGTTTCTACCTTCAAAATTTCATTACCTACACCAATTATGTCTGGGGTAAGAACACCAACTCGTCAATTTAGTTCTTGTGTACTTATTGAATGTGGTGATAGCTTAGATTCAATCAATACAACTTCTTCAGCAATTGTAAAATATGTTTCACAACGTGCAGGAATTGGTATCAATGCAGGTGCAATTCGTGCATTGGGTAGCCCTATTCGCAATGGTGAAGCTTTTCATACAGGTTGTATTCCGTTCTATAAATTATTCCAATCTGCTGTTAAATCTTGTTCACAAGGTGGGGTTCGTGGGGGTGCAGCCACTATCTTCTATCCAATGTGGCATTTAGAAGTAGAAAACTTACTAGTATTAAGAAACAATCGTGGTGTTGAAGAAAACCGTGTACGTCATATGGATTATGGTGTTCAGATCAATAAAACGCTATACCAACGTTTAATTAAAGGCTTAGACATTTCGTTATTTAGCCCTTCTGATGTACCTGGATTATATGAAGCATTTTTTGCTGATCAAGACAAATTTGAAGCCCTTTATACTCAATATGAAAATGATCCAAATATTCGTCAACGTAAAGTTAAAGCGACTGAATTATTTTCATTATTAATGCAAGAACGTGCTTCAACTGGACGTATTTATGTGCAGAATGTCGATCACTGTAATACACATTCACCATTTGATCCTACAGTAGCACCTGTACGCCAATCGAACTTATGTTTAGAAATTGCACTTCCAACAAGTCCTCTAAATGATTTAAATGATGAACAAGGGGAAATTGCCCTTTGTACACTCTCGGCATTTAATTTAGGTACATTAGAAAATTTAGATGAGCTGGAAAATTTAGCCGATTTAGTGGTTCGTGCGCTCGATGCATTACTTAACTATCAAGACTACCCGATTAAAGCTGCTCATAATGGTGTACTAAAACGTAGAGCATTAGGTATTGGCGTGATTAACTATGCTTACTATTTAGCTAAAAATGGCGTGCGTTACTCTGATGGTAGTGCAAATAATTTAACTCATGCAACTTTCGAGGCCATCCAATATTATTTATTAAAAGCCTCAAACCAATTAGCAAAAGAATTTGGACCTTGTGAAGCTTTTGATGAAACCACGTATTCAAAAGGGATTTTACCGATTGATACGTACAAAAAAGAGTTAGATAACCTTGTTAAAGAACCACTTCATTATGATTGGGAAACACTACGCCAAGAGATTAAACAATATGGTTTAAGAAACTCTACGCTTACAGCATTAATGCCATCAGAAACCTCTTCACAAATTTCTAATGCGACCAATGGTATTGAACCACCAAGAGGATTCGTCAGTGTGAAAGCATCAAAAGATGGTATCCTCAGACAAGTTGTTCCTGAATATGAGAAACTTGCTGACCAATATGAATTGTTATGGGATATTCCAAACAATGAAGGATACTTACAATTAGTTGGTATTATGCAAAAATTTGTGGATCAATCTATTTCTGCAAATACTAACTACGATCCTCAACGTTTCCCTGATGGTAAAGTACCAATGAAACGCCTATTATCAGAGTTATTATTAGCCTATAAATATGGTGTAAAAACACTTTATTATCATAATACTCGAGATGGTGCTGACGATACTCAAGAAGACTTAAGCTGTGAGAGCGGTGCTTGTAAGATATAATGAACATCTAACCGCTTATACATAAATTTTAACCGAACATTTGAAATTGAAGGATTATTATGGCTTACACAACATTTTCACAAACAAAGAACGATCAGTTACAAGAACCTATGTTTTTTGGGCAAAATGTAAATGTTGCCCGTTACGATCAACAAAAATACGAAATGTTCGAAAAGTTGATCGAAAAACAACTTTCATTTTTCTGGCGACCTGAAGAGATTGATATTTCACAGGATAGAATTGATTATCAAAATTTACCTGAGCATGAAAAGCATATTTTCATCAGCAACTTAAAATATCAAACGCTTTTGGACTCAATTCAAGGTCGTAGTCCAAATATGTCGTTGTTGCCTATTGTATCACTACCCGAGTTAGAAACGTGGATTGAAACATGGACATTCTCTGAAACGATTCACTCTCGTTCTTATACGCATATTATTCGTAATATTGTGAATGACCCATCTGTTGTGTTTGATGATATTGTCACGAATGAAGAAATCATTAAGCGCGCTAAAGATATTTCAGCTTACTATGATGATTTAATTCGTGATACACAGCTTTATACACTCTATGGCGAAGGTACTTACACTGTGGATGGTAAAGAATGTGTCGTTACCTCTCGCAGTTTGAAAAAGCAACTTTACCTCTGTTTGATGAGTGTTAATGTATTGGAAGCGATTAGATTCTATGTGAGTTTTGCGTGTTCCTTTGCCTTTGCGGAACGTAAGTTGATGGAAGGTAATGCTAAAATCATTAAACTGATTGCAAGAGATGAAGCGCTTCATTTAACAGGCACGCAATATATTTTAAATCTAATGGCGTATGGTCATGATGATCCAGAAATGAATGAAATTGCCAAAGAATGCCAACAAGAAGCCTACGATATATTTGTTGCTGCAGCTGAACAGGAAAAAGCTTGGGCAGAATATTTATTTAAAGATGGTTCAATGATTGGTTTAAATAAAGATATTTTGGCCCAATATATCGAATATATTACAAATAACCGTATGCAAGCGATAGGATTACCACTAGCTTTTGCAGCAAGATCAAATCCTATTCCTTGGATTAATGCATGGCTAACATCAGACAATGTGCAAGTCGCACCACAAGAAGTTGAAATAAGTTCATACTTAGTGGGCCAAATTGACTCAAAAATAGACTTAGATGACTTTAATGATTTTACTCTATAAATCATAATTAACTTCTTGATAAAATATTTGGGGCTTATGCATAACTAAGCCCCTTTCTTATTGATAACATAAAAAATAGGAAACATCATGAGCAAAGATGTAATCTCATTGAATGAGTATGCTCATAAACTATTAATTGAGCATAAAGACGAACGGGTTTTTCAATTTGATTTTCATGGAAAACTGTTTTGGCTAAAACAACCCGAACATTTACATGGTATATTCAGACTATTAAAACCCTACCCTAAAAAATCATTTTTAAAAGAAATTAAAAAACTCCAATGTTTTTCTAGTAAACATGCCCCAGTTCCTCGATTAGTTTTGTTTGATAATGATTTTTTAATATTAGAAGATGGTGGAAAAACAGTAAGTGATTTACTTTCAGAAAATGCTAACAATTTGGCATTTAAAAAAGAATTATTACTAGACAGCGTAAAAGCCTTAAATGATCTGCATAAAGCCAATTTAATTCATGGCAGACCCGCTATTAGAGATATGACTTGGAATAACCATAAAGTCCTTTTTATTGATTTTGAAGTCAGTTCACGAAAACAAGATCTTCAATGGCAAAAAATCAGGGATATGGCAATCTTCTTTCATGGACTTTGCCGTAAAGATTTTATTTCCGATGATGAAATCCAGTATGCGATGGAACAATATGAAAATATATGTGATCCACAATTATGGCAGGCTTTTATTCAGCTAGTCACTAAATATAAATTTGTTTATTCGCTACTTAAGCCAATTAAATCAATACTTGGAACAGATCTGATGGCAGTTTATCGCTTACTACACATTATCTTAAAAAAAAATAAGTCTGAGGGTAAAATTGTTCAATCTTATAGTATCAAGGATTGATAACTCAACAACGTAACCTCTCTATGATAAACTTTCTCGGTTTTGAGAATTCAAAGTTTGAGAATTAAGAGAGTGTATCTATGATCAATATTGCAAAGCAGGCTAAACAAGCGAGTATTGAGCTTGCTCAGTTTGGTAATCAACAAAAAAATCAGGCGCTTTTTGCGATTGCAGAGGCATTAGAAAGCCGTACCGATGAGATATTAACCGCTAATCAGCAAGATGTGGAAAAAGCTAAACAACAAGGTATTTCCGAGGCAATAATTGACCGCTTGTTACTGACTCCAGAGCGTATTATCGGTATTGCTAATGATGTGCGGAATGTAGCGAGTTTAGCCGATCCCGTTGGGCAGATTATTGATGGTGGGATGTTAGACAGTGGCTTACGCATTCAGCGACAACGTGTACCGCTCGGTGTGATTTTAACGATTTATGAAGCTCGCCCAAATGTGACCATTGATGTTGCCTCGTTGTGTTTAAAAACAGGCAACGCAGTCATTTTGCGTGGGGGTAAAGAAACCACTCTAACTAATGCAATTTTAGTTGAAGTGGTGCAAACTGCCTTAGAGCAATCAGGCTTACCAAAATTAGCGGTGCAAGCAGTAACCAATCCTGATCGTGCCTTATTGTTAGAACTATTAAAACTCGATCGCTATATTGATATGTTGATCCCTCGTGGCGGGGCGGGTTTGCACCAATTCTGTAAAGAAAACTCAACCATTCCTGTCATTGTCGGTGGAATTGGCGTGTGTCATTTATATGTAGAAGCCAGTGCCGATTTAGACAAAGCCTTAGGGGTAATTAGCAATGCGAAAACACAACGTCCAAGTACTTGCAACACCCTTGAAACGTTATTAGTCGATAAAGCCATTGCCGATCAATTCTTGCCAAAATTAGCTGAATATTTATCAGATAAAAAAGTCACGCTACATAGTGATGCGTTTGCTGAAAATGTGCAAAATCAATGGCAGATCCAACCGCTTGATCACGATCACTTAAGTCAAGAATGGTTATCGCTAGATCTGAGTGTAGTGGTTGTGGATGGTATCGATCACGCTATCGAACATATTCGCACCTTTGGTAGCCAACATTCTGAATCTATTTTAACCAGTAACCACGCCTTAGCTCAAAAATTTGTACACCAGGTGGATGCTGCTGCGGTATATATCAATGCAAGCACTCGCTTTACGGATGGGGCGCAATTTGGCTTAGGGGCAGAAGTCGCAGTGAGTACGCAAAAATTGCATGCAAGGGGCCCAATGGGGCTAGAAGCATTAACCACATACAAATGGGTATGTGAAGGCGATTATCTTTCAAGGGCATAATTAACATGTGGGAAAAAACAATTTTTTTTATTCGATTATTTTTCTATCGGTTTAAACAAAACAAAATCAGCGTATATTCGGGGCATTTGACTTACAGTACGATGTTGGCGATGGTTCCATTAATTATGGTGGCGTTTTCTATTTTTACTTTATTGCCGATATTTGATGAAGCGACTATTCAATTAAAACAATTTGCTTATGATAATTTTGCACCGAATGCAAGCCATTTGGTTGAGGAATATTTAGATCTGTTTGTGGAAAACTCCAAGAAAATGGGAATTATCAGCATATTGGGCTTAGTCTTTATCGCGCTTCTTCTCATTTCCAGTATCGACGATGCACTAAATGAAATTTGGCACAACACCGAAAAACGTTCTGTCGTGTTATCTTTTATTATTTACCTCTGCGTGTTAATTTTTGGACCAATGCTAGCAGGAGCAAGTATCGCTGTCAGTTCCTATATTCTTTCGATGGAAATGTTTGGTAAAGAAGGGATTTTTTCCTTTAGCACCTATCTATTGAAATTTATGCCATTCTTTCTGATCTGGTTAATGTTTACTCTTGCTTATGTTATTGTGCCAAATACAAAAGTTAGTATTAAACATGCCAGTATTGGCGCATTGATTGCTGCCCTTTTCTTTACATTAGGTAAACAAGCCTTTGTGTGGTATATCACCACTTTCCCATCTTATCAGGCAATTTACGGCGTACTAGCTACGATTCCAATTATGATTGTATGGATCCATTTAAGTTGGCAAGTTGTACTATTAGGAGGGCAGGTTGCTTCGGTGCTTAAAGATATTGATATGATTGACCAAGGGATATTTAAAAATCCACTACAACAGGATGCAATATGATTGCATTAATTCAGCGAGTAAAATGGGCAAAAGTCGAAGTTGAAAATCAAGTCATTGGTGAAATTCCAACAGGTTTACTAGTATTACTTGGTGTTGAGCAAGGCGATGACGAAAGCAAAGCCGATCGCTTACTTGAGAAAGTATTAAATTATCGTGTGTTCAGCGATGAAAACGGCAAAATGAATTTGAATGTGCAACAAGTAAATGGATACTTACTTGTTGTTTCCCAATTCACTTTAGCGGCGGATACGCAAAAGGGGCTTAGACCTAGCTTTTCTAAAGGTGCTTCGCCACAAGAGGCAGAACGCTTATATACTTATTTTCATCAGCAAGCGAGCCATAAAATCCCAACGCAAACAGGACAATTTGCAGCAGATATGCAAGTCAGTTTACAGAATGATGGACCTGTCACTTTCTGGCTACAAGTGTAATCAATCATAGCAATGTAAGCGGTCACTTATGAACAAAAATATGCAAATGATTTTTCAATCACAACTGAGTCAATACCAAGCGAATCAACGTGAATTTTTGATTGGTTTAAGTGGTGGGATTGATTCCGTGGCATTACTACATCTTTTTGTTCAAGCTCGCCAATCGCTCGACTTAACACTTCGTGCCATTCATATTCATCACGGACTTAGCCCTAATGCAGATAGTTGGGTCGAATTTTGCCAGCAACTTTGCCAAGAATGGAATGTGCCTTTAACGGTTTGTCGAGTAAAGGTGTCAGGCAAAGATGGAATTGAGGCAGAGGCTCGTAAAGCTCGCTATCAAGCCATTCAGCAAAATATCTTCCTAAATGAAGTGTTAGCGACTGCTCACCATCTAGATGATCAAGCAGAAACCTTTTTCCTCGCTCTCAAACGAGGTAGTGGTATCAAAGGATTAAGCGCTATGCAAGCGGTCAGTTTTGCTCACGGATTTACACTTTTTCGTCCCTTGCTTGCTTGTTCAAAAGCAGAGATTACGCAATATGCGAAGAGCCAAAAGTTATCGTGGATAGAGGACGAAAGTAATAGCAATACGGATTATGATCGCAATTTCCTCCGCCAAAAAATCCTACCGTTACTCAACCAACGTTGGCAACAATTTAATCAAATGGTTGCACGGGCAAGTCAACATTGTGCAGAACAACAGAGCTTGATTGAAGAACTACTAGAGGAAGAACTTACTCGCCGAATTGATGCGAAACGGCAAAAAATATCCATAGCAGGTTTTGAACAGTTTTCTATCCAAAAACAGCAACAATTATTACGTTTATGGTTAGAAAAATCAGGTATTGAAATGCCAAGCACAGCGCAACTTTCGCAAATTATCCACCAATTAATTTCCGCCGATCATGATAAAAATCCGCAAGTGGTGTTAGGCGAGTATATTTTACGTCGCTATCAACAGGCTATTTTTATCACACACTCTTTGCCTGATATTCTGGATTTTTGTCTATCTCTCGAACCAATGCAAAAGATTCAGCTACCAGCTGATTTAGGCGAGGTTAAACGCACTGGAAGTGAAATTTTTTACAAAATAAGTGAAGAATCTTACCACTTCTCTTTACCTACCTCGTTACATAACCAAGCTTTAACTATTACGCTATCTGCCCCGAGCAAAGTGAAAGTCTATGGCAAAGCCCATCGAGAAGAAATGAAGAAAATTTGGCAACAGCACCAAGTTCCCGTTTGGTTACGTTCTCGTATACCGCTTGTCTTTTTTGAAGAGCAGTTAGTGTTACTTCTTTTTCTTTAAAATGTGAACTAATTGTTAAAAATAAAATAAAAATATAAAACTTAATTTACCCCCTTGCACCTACCATAAAACCCTAAAAAAACACAAAAATTAACATTTATTGCTAAATAAATAAAAATAATCAAAATTAAAATCTATAAAAATATTAAAATGATATAGTTTTTTTTATTTTTAACTGTTTACATTTTTTGTTTGATTAGGCATATTGATAAATATTGTACAAAAAATTTTTATTTTTCTATTTTTGTGAGGTGTATTTTGTCTAGCGTTCAATCATCAAACTCACCCAAAAGAGAAACTTTCTCTAGTCGTGGTGTTTTCATTTTAGCTGCTATCGGTTCAGCTGTTGGTTTGGGAAATATCTGGCGTTTCCCTTATATTACTTATGATAATGGTGGCGGTGCTTTTATCATCCCATATCTTGTCGCCTTACTTACTGCGGGGATTCCACTGCTCTTTTTAGATTATGCATTAGGGCATAAATATCGTGGTTCTGCACCATTAGCTTTTCGTCGTTTTAGCAAAAAGTTTGAAACATTTGGTTGGTGGCAAGTTTTAATCAATGTGATTATTGCAATTTATTATGCGGTAATTTTAGGTTGGGCTGCCTCTTATACTTACTATTCATTAGATAGTGCTTGGGGTTCAGATCCTTCTAGTTTCTTCTTCAAAGATTTCTTACAAATGGCAGATGGTGCATCGGTTAGCCTAGACTTTGTTGGCGTTATCACAGGCCCATTAATCGTTGTATGGATCGGGATTCTTGCAGTATTAGCTTTAGGTGTTCAAAAAGGGGTAGGAAAAACTTCTGTTGTATTCATCCCACTTTTAATGGTGATGTTCGTCGTACTTGTTATCACAGCACTATTCTTACCAGGAGCAGCTGAGGGTTTAAATGCACTCTTCACACCGAACTGGGAAAAATTGACAGAGCCAAGTGTTTGGATTGCAGCTTATGGCCAGATCTTCTTCTCACTCTCTATCTGTTTCGGTATTATGATCACTTATTCATCTTACTTGAAAAAAGATACTGATTTAACTGGCTCAGGTTTAGTAGTTGGTTTTGCAAATAGTAGTTTTGAATTACTTGCAGGTATCGGAGTATTTGCTGCCCTTGGATTTATGGCAACAGCAGCAGGTAAAGAAGTCAGTGAAGTTGCAACCTCTGGTATCGGGCTAGCCTTTATTGCATTCCCTGCAATTATTGACCAAGCACCATTTGGTCAAGCTATCGGCGTATTGTTCTTCGGTTCATTATTATTTGCAGGTGTTACGTCGTTAATTTCAATTCTTGAAGTAATCATCGCTGCGGTGCAAGATAAATTGAAATTTGGTCGTGTAAAATCAACTGCTATCGTTTGTGTACCAATGGGAATTATTTCTACGATACTATTTGGTACAACAACCGGTTTACCAGTATTAGATGTTTTAGATAAATTTGTGAATAACTTTGGTATCGTAGCTGTGGCATTCTTCTCTCTAGTTGCAATTTCATTTAGCCGTAGATTACCAATGTTAGCTGATCATATTAATAAAACCTCTTCAAATAAATTAGGCTTTATCTGGCGTACCGTAGTGGGCATTATCACCCCAATCGTATTAGGTTATATGTTATTCAGTGAAGTATTTAAAGTGATTGAAGAAGGCTACGGTGGTTACCCAACATGGTTCGTTAATGTCTTTGGTTGGGGAATGGCTATCGGTCTTGTGGTAATTTCATTTATCTTATCGCGTACTAAATGGAAAAATGAAGAAAAATTTGTGGAGGAAGAATAATGAGTGGTAGCGCAATTATTATGATGTCAGCATCATTGATCATCATCTGGGGGGGGTTATTGATTGCAGTAGCTCGCTTACCAAAAGAATAATGATTTATAGATAGAAATAATTAAAATCGCTTAATATTTTCATATTAGGCGATTTTTAATTTTAGATAAAATCTACTAAATACGATAAAATACGAGTCTATTAACTTTTACATTGAGGAATTCATGAAATTTTTAAAATCATTACTGGTACTTTCTTTATCAACTTTGCTTGCAACGACCTATACATATGCGGCAGATGAGTCTAATTCAACACAAGCTCAACAAATAACTAATCAAAGTCTACAAAATTTTACTCAAAGTATTGAACTAAGATTTTCTGGAGTATCAATCACTGGTCCTGAAGAACAACAGGCTATTAATTTCACATACTATTTAAAAAATATTTCTCAAAAAGAAATCAAAGAAATTGAATGGGTAACAATATTACTTACTAATAATCAAGTATTAACAATTAATGAACCTTTGGTTTTTGAGGATAATTTATTAGCAGTAGGTCAAGAAATTACAGTAGAATTGCCAATTAATTTTACAAGTTTACCTGAAGAGGTAAAAACAGGATTATTAAATAGCAATATCCAAGCTCAATTTCAAGCAAAAAAGATTGTATTTTCAGACAATTCTGAAATTATTGTGGAATAACCTTCCCCATATACACAATAAAGCTCCTATTGGTACCTAAATTCATCTCTGTATCATGTGAGCTTTTTTAACCATTCAATAACTATGAAAATTGCTTACAAAAACCAATTGGGATCTGACCGCTTGTTAGATCTCGACACCCCTCAAATTATGGGGATCTTAAATTTCACTCCCGATTCTTTCTCAGATTCAGGCAAATTTTTCTCCCTCGACAAAGCCCTTTTTCAAGCAGAAAAAATGATTAACGAAGGGGCGAGTATTATTGATATTGGTGGCGAATCTACTCGCCCTAATGCTCCTCTTGTTACCACTGAAGAAGAATTGCATCGTGTAATTCCTGTAGTTGAGGCGGTGAGAAAACGTTTTGACTGCTTAATTTCAGTGGATACTTCTAAGGCGGAAGTGATGAATGAGGCCGCTAAAGCAGGAATGGACATTATTAATGATATTCGAGCCTTACAAGAACCGAATGCGTTAGACACCGCCGCTAAACTGGCTCTGCCCGTCTGCTTAATGCACATGCAAGGACAACCTCAAACTATGCAACATAATCCAGAATATGATGATGTAGTAGAAGAAGTCGCAGAATTTTTGAATCAACGTATTTTCGCTTGTTTAACCGCAGGGATTCCGAAAGAGTACATTATTTTGGATATGGGCTTTGGTTTTGGTAAAACCGTGCAACACAATTACCAATTACTCAAACATCTCTCTATTTTTGTTGAATCAGGCTATCCTGTGCTAGCGGGGCTTTCTCGTAAATCAATGCTAGGTCACGTATTAAATAAACCCGTCGATCAGCGTGTGATTGGTAGCGTAACAGCAGCACTACTCGCCGTTCAAAATGGAGCGAGAATTGTGCGTGTCCACGATGTCGCAGAAACTGCCGATGCATTAAAAATCTGGCAAGCAATGCAAGATTGTGAATAATAAGCGGTAAGATATTTAATCTATTTTGCAACAATAACAACGAAATAAGAAAAAGTAAGGAAAATAAAATGGTAACCGTTTATGGTATAAAAAATTGTGATACAGTGAAAAAAGCGATGAAATGGCTGGTAGATAATGGTCAAGAACCACAATTACACGATTATCGTGTAGATGGTTTAGATTCTGCTTGGCTAGCTGAAATGGCAGAAAAGTTTGGTTGGGAAAAACTCGTCAATAAACGTAGTACAACTTGGCGTAATTTAGATGAAGAAATCAAACAAAATCTCACCAAAGAGATCGCAATGAAAGTGCTGAATGAACAACCTACGCTGATCAAACGCCCGATTGTGATTAAAGATCAAATTGCCCTATTAGGTTTTAACGAAAAAGAGTACCAAAACTCATTCAAATAATATGAAAAATAACATTATTGCCCTTGCTCAAGCGTTAATTCAACGTCCATCAATTAGCCCGAAAGATGGAGGCTGCCAACAACTGATTGCTGAAAAACTACAAGCGGTCGGTTTTAATATCGAATGGTTGCCCTTTGGGGACACCTTAAATTTGTGGGCAACTCACGGAATAGGCGAGCCTTGTTTAGCCTTTGCAGGCCACACCGATGTTGTGCCTGTTGGCGATGAATCCCACTGGGATCATCCGCCATTTAGTGCTGAAATTATCGATGATATGCTCTATGGGCGAGGGGCGGCAGATATGAAAGGCTCTCTCTCTGCAATGGTGGTCGCTTGTGAGCAATTTGTGCGAGATAATCCAAATCACATCGGCAAAATCGGTTTGTTAATTACCTCCGATGAAGAGGCAGTCGCTAAAGATGGCACAGTAAAAGTGGTAGAAACCCTAATGCAACGCCAAGAGCCGATTCATTATTGCGTTGTGGGCGAGCCGTCCAGTGCAAAACAATTAGGCGATACGATTAAAAATGGACGCCGAGGTTCAATTACCGCCAACCTTTATATTCAAGGCATTCAAGGACACGTTGCCTACCCGCATTTAGCCGATAATCCCGTACATAAAGCCCTACCTTTTTTAACGGAACTTACCCAATACCAATGGGATCAAGGCAACGAATTTTTCCCACCAACAAGCTTACAAATTGCCAATATTCACGCAGGTACAGGCAGTAATAATGTGATCCCAGGTGAGCTTTATGTGCAATTCAATTTACGTTACTCAACAGAAGTGAATGATGAAATCATCAAAGCGAAAGTGGCAGAAATGTTAGAAAAACACCAATTCTCATACCGTATTGAGTGGAATTTATCGGGCAAGCCATTCCTGACTGCGAAAGGTCTGCTGGTGGAAAGTGCGGTCAAAGCAGTGCAAAAAATCACTGGGATCTCACCGCTTCTCGAAACGGGTGGAGGCACGTCTGATGGGCGTTTTATCGCACAAATGGGAGCAGAAGTGATTGAGTTTGGTCCATTGAATAAAACCATTCATAAAGTAAACGAATGTGTCGCCATTGAAGATTTAGCGAAATGTGGCGAAGTGTATTACCACATCGCTCACTCACTGTTACAAGCGGTAAGATAAATGCAAAAAAACGCAAATTTAGGCTTAATTCTCACAGGCAAAACTCGCACCCATTTGGTTTCATTACCAAATGATTTATCGGATAAACACTTCCTACAAGCCGAAGTGGTCGAGCATTTTTTGCAACTGCAAACCGCAGCAAAACAGGCTGGATTTAATCTTCAGCCTGCCAGTACCTTTCGGGATTTCGACCGTCAAAAAATGATTTGGAATGCCAAATTTTCTGGCAATCGAAAAGTCCACGATGATCAAGGCAACCCCCTCGATTTAGCCCAATTAGATGAATGGCAAAAATGCCAAGCTATTTTGCGTTGGTCTGCGGTGGCGGGGGCAAGCCGACACCATTGGGGAACCGAAATTGATATTTTTGACCCCGATTTATTACCGCAAGGGCAATCGTTACAACTTGAGCCTTGGGAATATCAAACAGGCGGTTATTTTCAACAACTTACAAACTGGTTACTCGTCAATGCCGAACAGTTCGGGTTCTATTTTCCATTTTTAGAACGTGATGATAAGCAAATCGGGCAAGAGCCTTGGCATCTCAGTTATTTTCCGATAGCCGAACACTACGAGCGGTCATTTTCTCCTGAGATTTTGCAATTTGCTTGGCAAGATGAAGATCTACACGGCAAGGCTTGCTTAATCTCTCATTTAGACGATCTTTTTAAACACTTTATTTTATGATCCAATTAATTAACGAAAGCGACTTCGCTACCGAATTTCAAGCAACCTGTGAAAAATGGCAATTAACCCATAATCGCGAGGCAATCTTAGCCTTAGTGAAAACCAACGAACGCTTAGAATTGCGTAAATTAGACGAGCCGAAATTAGGGGCGATTGCCGTAGAGTTTGTCGAAGGTACTTTAGCCCACAGACGCAAATTTGGCGGTGGTCGAGGGGAAGCCGTAGCAAAAGCCGTAGGGATTAAGGGCGATTACCTACCCACTGTGATTGATGCCACCGCAGGCTTAGGACGAGATGCCTTTGTATTAGCATCCGTAGGTTGCCGAGTGACATTAGTTGAGCGACACCCAGTAGTCTGTGCCTTATTGGAAGATGGTTTAAATCGAGCCTATCAAGATCCTGAAATCGGGCAATTTATGCAAGATCGTATGATCCTATCTTCCGCCCATTCTATTGCCGATCTCGATCCAAATAATGATCGTGCCGACGTGGTTTACCTCGATCCAATGTATCCTCACAAGCAAAAAAGTGCCTTAGTCAAAAAAGAAATGCGAGTATTCCAGCACTTAGTCGGGGCAGATTTAGATGCCGATAATTTCCTTACCCCCGCCAAACAATTAGCCAAAAAACGTGTGGTAGTAAAACGCCCCGATTACGCCCCATTTATAGCCGAACAAAAACCCGATTTTAGCCAACAAACCAAAAATCATCGGTTTGATGTGTATTTATCTCATCTAGGTAAATAACCTATCTTTTGCAAAATTTCTATAAAAAATAACCGCTTGTAAGTACGACAAGCGGTTAGATTGGTGGACTGTTTTACTAAAATTGTGAATTAAATTATTTTGATTGCTCTATCACCTCACAAGCTTCCGATGAGCCATTTTGACAAGCTAGAAAGAAATAAGATATGGCTGTTTGGGTATTTTGTTCTACACCTTTACCGTAATAATACAATATTCCAATCCCAAATTGAGCCTCAGCATTTCTCCTCTGAGCAGCTCTTTGATACCACTCCATTGCTTTTTTATAATCCTGCTTGATTCCATATCCCTGATAGAACATATTTCCAAGATTCACTTGAGCATCACTATATCCTTGATCTGCTGCTTTTTGTACCCATTCAAAAGATTTTTTATAATCCTGTTTTATTCCATCTCCTATAAGATACATTAGCCCAAGATTAAATTGAGCCTCTACAACACCCTGCTCAGCCGCTTTTTGATACCATTCAGCTGCTTTTTGGTAATCCTGTTTGATACCTTCACCTTGATGATACATTTTCCCAAGATTAAATTGGGCATCACCATACCCTTGTTCAGCTGATTTTTTAAATAAATCAAATGCTTTTTCATTATCTAATTTTACACCATCTCCATTAGTATATATGACCCCAAGACTGTATTGAGCTACTGCAAGTCCTTGCTCTGCGGCTTTCTGATACCACTCCACCGCTTTTGCTTTATCTTGTTTGACTCCATCCCCATCGTGATACATCTTCCCAAGATTTTGTTGAGCCGCCACATATCCTTGCTCAGCCGCTTTTTGATACCATTCAAAAGCTTTTTTATGATCCTGTTTTATTCCATCTCCTATAAGATACATATTTCCAAGATTAAATTGAGCAGTAACCAATTCTTGTGAAGCGGCTTTCTGGTATAACTCAAAAGCCTTTATCTTATCCTGTTTGACTCCCGCTCCATTACGATACATCAAACCTAGATTCAATTGTGCATCTGCATACCCCTGTTCAGCCGATTTTTGGTACCACTCCACTGCTTTTTTGTTATCCTTCTTCACGCCTTGACCAAATTCATACACCGCTCCAAGTATAAATTGAGCCATTGCATCTTCCTGCTCAGCCGCTTTTTGATACCATTCCAGAGATTTTTCATTATTCTGTTCAACGCCCTCCCCTTTGTAGTACATCTCCCCAAGTACAATTTGACCTCTTACACTTCCCTGATCAGCAGCTTTTTGAAACCATTCAAAAGCTTTTGTCTTATCCTGTTTAACTCCCTCTCCTTTGTAATACATATCTCCAAGTATAATCTGACCGTTTACATCACCTTGCTCAGCGACTTTTTGAAACCATTCAAAAGCTTTTCTCTTATCCTCTTTAACCCCCTCTCCTTTATAGTACATAGATCCAAGATTAAATTGAGCTTCAATATTTCCTTGTTCCGCAAGCTTAAGCGTATCATCAAATTCGGATGCCATTATCGAAGTGGTAAAGCCTAATAGCAACATTGTGCCTAATACAGTTTTTTTAAAAAGCATAGTAACTCCTTAAGAGGAAAGAGAAAATTTTGTTTATTTTATGATATTTTTGATTCAAGTATGATGATTTTTTATATTTGTGATATACAGATCTAAACTCCTTTTAAAAATACAATTTTTACAAAATTTCTATAAAAAATAACCGCTTGTTACGACAAGCGGTTAGATCAGTGATTTGTTTTACTACAATTATTATTTTAATTTTTTTAGATTATCACAAGCATCCGAGTAACCATTTTGACAAGCAAGAGAGAAATATTCTTTTGCTTTTGAGATATTTTGCTTTATACCTTTTCCCTCGGAATACAACACCCCAAGATAGAATTTAGCCTCTACAATTCCCACCTCTGCTGGTTTTTGAAGCCATTTTACAGCTTCCGCATTATCTTGTTGGATACCCTCTCCAAAGTAGTACATCTTTCCGAGCGCTAATTGAGCCGATAAATTTCCGGCCTCAGCCGCTTTTTGATACGATTCCAAAGCTTTTGCGGAATCTTGTTTGACTCCCTTTCCATAGTTGTTCATCCATCCAAGATAGAATTGAGCTTCTGCATCTCCTTGCTCAATGGCTTTTTGAAACCATTCCTTCGCTTTTGTGTAATCTTGTTCATTAGCGTACATTACTCCAAGATTTGTTTGAGCCTCTGCATGTCCTTGCTCAGCCGCTTTTTGATACCATTCTAAGGCTTTTGCGAAATCTTTTTGATAGAAATACATCTCCCCAAGATTGAATTGAGCATCTGTATATCCCTGCTCAGCCGCTTTTTGATACCATTCCAAGGCTTTTACGTTATCTTGTCTGACTCCATATCCATAAAAGTATATATCCCCAAGATTGAATTGAGCCTCTACATTCCCTTGCTCAGCTGCCTTTTGAAACCATTCAAGGGCTTTGGGATAATCTTGTATGTATCCTTCTCCAGTAATGTACATTCTTCCAAGCTCATATTGAGCCTGTGCATTGCCTTGCTCTGCAAGCTTAAGGGTATCATCAAATTCAGATGCTGTTATCGAAGTGGTAAAGCCTAATAAAAGCATTGAGCCTAATACAATTTTTTTGAAAATCATAATAACTCCTTAATAGAGAAGCAAAAATCTCGTTTATTTTATGATATTGTTTATGCAATGACTATTGTTATATTTTGGTATTAAGTGGGGTTTATATTACTTTTGAGTATTGGAAACAGATGAGTAAAAGGATTACAAGCGGTCAGAAAACTCGAGAATTTTGTAAAAATCCTCTACTAGCAAAATGACATAAATCGCGGTAATAAAGCGAAGTTTAGCAAAATACTGATAGAGTACATAAAAAAACCGCTTATTATCAACTAATAAGCGGCTTATAAAATATGGCGGAGGAAGTGAGATTCGAACTCACGGAGGGCGTAAACCCTCGCCGGTTTTCAAGACCGGTGCCTTCAACCACTCGACCATTCCTCCGTGTTGAAAACAAATTGTATTCTTTGACTATTGAATTGTTTCTGACAAAGAAAACCTGCTGATAGTTAAACTAATCAACAGGTTAAAATAAGATGGCGGAGGAAGTGAGATTCGAACTCACGGAGGGCGTAAACCCTCGCCGGTTTTCAAGACCGGTGCCTTCAACCGCTCGACCATTCCTCCGCTGAAAACAGGCAAAATAATATAGATAACAACGAAATCGGTCAAGTATAAAATAGAGTAAATTGCTTAAATGCTCTATTTTTCGTCATTATTTTATTTTCTAATTAGCCAAACCCCACTTTCGATATGATCCGTATAAGGGAACTGATCGAACATCGCACATTTTTCGATGCGATGCGTTTGGCATAATTGTTGTAAATTATCCGCTAAAGTATTCGGATTACACGAAATATATAAAATTCTGTCATACCCTTGCACCATATCTAACGTTGCTTGATCTAACCCTGCTCTTGGTGGATCAACAAAAATAGTATTACATTGATAGCTAGATAAATCTATTCCTCGCAAACGGTAAAATTCACGCTCGCCATTGAGGGCTTGAGTGAACTCTTCCGCTGACATACGGATAATTTGTAAATTATCGATATGATTCTTCTCAATATTATATTGAGCTGATTCAACAGATGATTTAGAAATTTCTGTCGCAAGCACTTTGCGGAAATTACTCGCTAAGGCAATCGAGAAATTGCCGTTGCCACAATACAGCTCAAGTAAATCACCCTCACTATTTTCAGTACAGCCCTTTGCCCATTCAAGCATTTTTATATTCATTTTGCCATTTGGTTGAGTAAAGCTATTTTCAACCTGACGATAAATGTACTCTCTGCCCGATACCATCAACTTTTCTTCAATATAATCATTATCTAATGCAATTTTTTGCTTAGTTGCTCGCCCAATAATGTTTACGTCAAAGCCTTTTTGTATCAGATTAGCTTTAAGTACTTTGGCTTGTTCAATCCACTCTTCCGTTAATTTTTTATGGTATAGCAACGAAATGGCGATTTGTCCGCTTAATGTCGTTAAATAATCCACTTGGAAAAGTTTATGAGACAGTAAAGCATTATCTCTAACTTCATCTAACAATAATGTCATCATTTGATTGATAAGCTGGCTCGCAATAGGGAATTGATCGACCCGATAACGCTGTTTTGTCGCTTTATCGAACATGATATGAAATAGATCGCCTTGCTCGTGCCAAATCCGAAATTCTGCCCTTAAGCGAAAATGGCTCGTTTCCGATGCAAAAATCTCAAGTTCAGGCGGAGAAAAAGGGGCAAGTAAAGCGGTAAGATTGTCTGCTTTTTTTGCTAATAAATTAGGGTAGTCTGAGATAGGTAAATTCATGATTAGGTTTATATGAAATGAAAGCGTTAAGCTTAATAAATAATGGATAAAATAGAAAGTGGGCGAAATGCCCACTTCACTAGATTATTCTGTATCGTCACTGTTACTCGCATCACTCACATCACCAGAAAGAGTGTAGATACGTTTTGTTTTGCTCGTTAAAGTACGGTATTTTACCCACACTTTTTCAAGAAATGTTTCAGGTACTTTTTTACCTGTCATCACTTTTACAAACTCTTTTTCTTCATTTGTAACAGGCTTACGTTCACCATTTTCTAATGCCAAACAAGCCTGTCCAAATTGCTCTAACGCCTGTGATTCACGAATGGTATAATCTCCATGACGAGAAAAACCACGTGGGTAATTTTTATCATCAAAAAAACGACGGGTTACACTAAAACTATCTGCCATAATATGCCTCTTTTATCTATATTTTCTTATAATCAAAATCTGGGCGAGCATTAAAGCCAAATCTGAAAAAGAAATCAATGATTTTTTTACGAATTTCCTTTATCTGTTTTGCGATACATAGCTTCAATTTGATCTTTATAGCGTTTCATTATCACTTTTCGGCGTAATTTCAATGTTGGGGTAATTTCTTCCATCTTAGTTGAGAAGGCTTCCGATAACAGTGTGAATTTTTTCACTTGCTCGAAACTTGCCAGCTCTTTTTGAAGTTCTCCTAGTCGTTTCTCAAACATTTGCACGATTTCAGAATGTTTAATCAAGTCCAATCTATCATGATATTTAATATTCAACTGCTTGGCATGTTCTTCTAAACTCTCAAAGCAAGGCACGATCAATGCGGATACGTATTTTTTCGCATCCGCGATCACAGCAATTTGCTCGATAAATTTATCTTTACCAATTTTGCCTTCAATATATTGTGGAGCAATATATTTACCGTTAGACGTTTTCATCAATTCTTTTATACGATCAGTGATAAACAAATTGCCATGTTCATCAATTTCCCCTGCATCGCCTGTTTTTAGAAAACCATCTTCGGTAAATGCCTGAGCGGTTTCTTCGGGCTTATTATAATACCCACGCATGACCATTCCGCCACGAATCAGAATTTCGTTATTCTCGCCGATTTTCACTTCCGCATTAGGCATCACTGTACCGATAGATTCTGGATTAAACCCTTTATCATCCCAACAAGAAACGGTAGCGGTCGTTTCTGTCATTCCATAACCTAATTTCACATTAAGCCCGATACTATGGAAAAATAAACCAATCGAAGGCTCTAATTTAGCCCCGCCACAAGGCATTAAGCGAATATTGCCACCCAACAGATTACGTAACTTGGAAAGTACCAATTTATCAGCTAATTGATAACGCTTTTGTAAGAAGAATGAAGGTTTTTCCGCTTTAAAATGTGCTTCGCCTTGTTTAATCGCCCATTTGAATAAGGCTCTACGATGAAATGGCGCTTTTTCCACTTTATCCCAAATTGCTGCATAAATTTTTTCGTAAAATCTAGGAACTGCACACATTAATGTCGGTTTTAATGTGGTTAAAGCTTCACGAACTTGATTTGTATCTTCCAAATAGCAATTGACCGCCCCGCGATACAATACATACATTGACCATGTGCGTTCAAAAATATGAGATAAAGGCAAGAAAGAGAGCGAGACATCTGATTCATAAATCTTGATAGTTTGGCTATGTACTTGTAACTGATGGGCTAAATTCGCATAATCAAGCATCACGCCTTTAGGCTCGCCTGTTGTCCCTGAAGTATAAAGTAAGGTAAATAAATCTGACATTTTCTTACTTGCTAAACGCTTCTCTAATTCTGTAGATTGAGGTTCAACTTGGCAAAAATCGTTCCATGATTGTGCTAAAGGAAACTCATATAAATTAATTGAATCATCCATCGACACAATTTTTTGTAATTGAGTACACTTGTTCGCTATTTTTACAGCAAGATCATACTGTTCTTGAGAGCCAACAAATAGAATCTTAATACCTGCATCATTAATAATATATTCGACTTGCTTATCGGTATTTGTTGCATAAATAGGAACGGTAACACCTCTAATTTGCATCGTTGCAAAATCGGTCATTGTCCAACGAGGCGTATTATTCGAAAAAATACCGATTTTATCCTGAATACCAATTTTATTGGCCAATAAAGCATGAGAAATACTATCTATTTGTTTTTTAAAAGAGTCCCATGAAATTGAATGCCATTTATCCTCTTCAAGAAAGCGTAATGCAGTACTCTCTGGTTGTTTTGTTGAACGAGAAATAAATCCATTCACGATATGAAAGTCTAACAAACTCATATAGCCTATCCTCACTAAATTTCGGCTTACATTTGTTAGCTAATATAAAATATCTAAAATTAAAAAGCCATAGAAAAGTGAACAGATGTACGCTATTTTAAAAAATTGAAATAACCTTACATAAGATTCATACAACAAAAAAGCCACATATCTTTAAGAATATGTGGCTTTATGTTTACCAGCTAATACGTTAATTAGTTAGAGTCACTTCCCAACGATAATGCGTCCCATACACTCGGTTTTGCTTTAATACTGTTAGAGCCTCCCGAGCAATAGCTTTGACCATGATCTTTCCAAACTGGAATTTTCCTTGAACTGTAGCAATCCCAACCACCATAACTATTAATCCCAACCCACTGAATATTATCACTTGTTGGTAATCTAAGTGGAGAAGGTAAAGCCCGTTTTAAATACTCTTTATAAATCTGCAATGCACCACTAGAACCCGTAAGATGGGTATCGCTGTTGTTATCCTTGCCTAACCATACCGTTGTTACATTCTGCCCATCAATACCCACAAACCATGTGTCACGTGCATTATTTGTCGTACCTGTTTTACCCGCTAAATGTAATGATGAAAAATCACTTTGTAAACTTCTACCTGTTCCGCGTTCCACCACTTGTTGCATCGCATACAATGTTTGAATGGAAGCTTCTGGAGGTAAAACTTGCGTACTTTCATTATCCATATCATGGCGATAAATCATATTTCCTTGATGAGAAATAATCGCCTCAATTGTGGTCAATGGTGTTTTTACACCTTTATTAGCAATAACTTGATAAGATTTTGTCACATCGTATGGTGAAATAGAATATGAACCTAATAAAGTTGCAGGATACGGTGGAATTACAGTCGTATCCCACCCCATTTCTTTCTGTTTAGCAATCACATTCATTAATCCTACTTTCATCCCAATATTCACTGTAGGAATATTCAATGAACGAACCAATGCATCCATTAGCATTACAGAACCACTGAATTGATGGTTATAATTGCGAGGTGACCATAACGTATTGTCAACCTTAATGGATATTGGTTGATTTTCTATGGGGGTATTTAATCTAAATAAATCAGGATGAGAAAGTGCAATTGCATAGATAGATGGTTTGACTAATGATCCTATTTGTCGTTTAGATTGTAATGCACGGTTAAACCCTGCATATTGGGTTTGTACGCCACCTACAATTGCTCTCACTTTACCTGTCGAATATTCGGCAACCACTACAGCAGACTGTAAATCGTGAACCCTACGACTAGAATTTTCAAGATCGGCCACACCATTAATAACGGCTAACTCAGCAGAACGTTGCTGTTTTCTATCCAAGGTAGTAAAAATTTTCGCACCAGAAAGCGTATTCAGCCTATTTTCACCAATCTCTTGTTTAATATCTAAATTAAGTGCGTGCATAAAGGCAGGTTGTTGACGATATACGTTTCCTTTTTCATTCACACCTAATGGTTGTTTAACCAAAAAATCATAGTCAGATTGAGAAATTCGATCGTGATCTAATAAAATTTTAAGCACAACATTACGACGTTCCAAGGCTAATTCTGGATTCCGCCAAGGATTATAAAGCGATGCTCCTTTTGCCATCCCAACCAATAATGCCATTTGTGACAAACTGATCTCTTGTACAGGACGACCAAAGTAAAACTGACTGGCTAATGCAAATCCATGAATTTGGTAACTGCCATTTTGCCCCAAATAGATTTCATTGAGATAAGTTTCTAAAATACGATTTTTATCATAACGAGCATCCAATATCACTGACATCAAAGCTTCATTGACTTTTCGCTCAATGGATTTCTCACTGGTTAAAAATAAATTTTTTACTAATTGCTGAGTTAAGGTACTTGCCCCTTGAACAGTTCTACCCGCTTGATAATTGGTAATTAACGCACGAGCAATACTTAATGGGCTAATTCCATTATGCTGAAAGAATCGCTGATCTTCGGTAAGAATTAAAGTATCAATCAATAAACTAGGATAATCTTGCAAACGAAGTGCTAAACGTTCTTCATCGTTATCAGAGTGGAGCATTGCAATTAATTTAGGATCTAAGCGAAATTCATCAATTTCTTTTAACAAGACAAGATCTTCTATTCTCGCTAATCGCTCACTCACAAAACGTAATCGCAAAACACGCTGTGCTTCTGGACTGTCAGGAAATGAAAAGGCACGACGAAGAAGGATTAATGAACCATCATTATTTATTTTAAAATCACCTGGCGTCGCAATAATCGAGACTTCCCTATAGCCATTATCCAATAGCGCTAATTTTACTTGCTCCAGAGTTAAATTATCTTGAACTCGAATACTTTCAATACGGCTATATACCTCTGCGGGTAATTGCCATATTTGCCCATCCATTTTTGTACGGATCTGCCCATCAAGATAAAGTCCATACAAAGCAACACAAGAACTCCCCAACAGGAATACTTTAAACAAAGTAGGAATGATATAAGACTTTCTTTTCTTTTTGGCTGATTTAGCCTTTTGAGCTACATCAGCTTGCTGCTCTGTTTCTGAATATTTCGACATATTTATTCACCATCAAAATAAGGCAAGCGGTCACTTATTACAAAAATTTTATCAAATTAGACCGCTTGTTAATGGGAAGTTCTTAAAAACTCGTGCCATCTTTTACTTATCGTATTTACTTATTGCATTGCTGAGAAATTTCATCATAGGAACCACCTTGATCTAAACAGCGATCTTTTGCATCACATCCTACAAGCAAAATACTCAGGCTAAAAATCAGAGTCGTTCCCCATAAATACATAACTTTTCCCACTGACATTCAATTAAGGGTTACGTTGGAATTTACTGAAATCAGGCGCGCGTTTTTCATTAAAGGCATTACGTCCTTCTTGCCCCTCTTCAGTCATATAGAATAGCATTGTAGCGTTACCTGCTAATTCTTGTAATCCTGCTTGACCATCACAATCTGCATTTAAAGCCGCTTTTAAGCAACGTAAAGCGATTGGACTGTTTCTTAACATTTCACGACACCAGCGGACAGTTTCTTTTTCTAAGTCAGCATAAGGCACAACAGTATTTACTAAGCCCATATCTAATGCTTCTTGTGCATCATATTGACGACATAAGAACCAGATTTCACGTGCTTTTTTCTGACCCACGATACGTGCCATATAACTTGCACCCCAACCGCCATCGAAAGAACCGACTTTAGGGCCTGTTTGACCGAAAATAGCATTGTCCGCTGCGATAGTGAGGTCACATAACATATGTAAAACGTGTCCACCGCCAATCGCATAACCCGCTACCATTGCCACAACGGGTTTTGGACAGCTACGAATATCACGTTGGAAATCCAATACGTTTAAGTGGTGTACACCGCTTTCATCTTTATAACCGCCGTAATCACCACGCACTTTTTGATCACCACCAGAACAGAATGCTTTCTCGCCTTGTCCTGTTAGTACAATCACACCGATATCGGCATCAAAACGTGCATCAGCAAAAGCGTGAATCATTTCTTTGACTGTTTGCGGTCTAAACGCATTACGTACTTCAGGGCGGTTAATTGTAATTTTTGCAATACCATCACTGGATTTATGGTACAAAATATCACTATAACCATTGCTACAATCTTGCCATTCTACTGGTGCATACAGCACATCATCTTTTGGATTTTGCATAATCATATTCCTTTTTATTTTACATAAGCGGTAGGATTATACCTGAAATTTGCAAAAATTTTACAGAATCTAACCGCTTGCCCTTGTATTCCGTAGATTTATCCCCACATTTTTCAACTCATACAACTAAAAGGAAATATTATGTCTTTAAATTTAGATTCAATCGCATTAGAAAGCGTAGAAGCACAAGGTGGATACGGTATCGGATTACAAATTGGTCAACAATTATTAACTAGTGGCTTAGAAGTTGAGCCTGAAGCTGTTGTAAAAGGTATTTTTGACGTATTAAATCAAAACCCACCAGCAATTGACTTAAACGTAGTGACAAAAGCATTACAAGAATTACAACAACGTGCAGAAGCACATCAAGCAGAAGCATTCAAAGCAATTGAAGCTGAAGGAAAAGCATTCTTAGAAGAAAATAAAAAACACGCAAGTGTAAAAGAAACAGAAAGCGGTTTACAATATGAAGTATTAACTGAAGGTACGGGTAAAATTCCAACACAAGTTGATAAAGTGCGTGTTCATTACACAGGTTCTTTAATTGATGGTACTGTGTTCGATAGTTCTGTACAAAGAGGTACGCCTGCTGAATTCCCAGTAAATGGTGTGATTGCAGGTTGGATTGAAGCATTAACTATGATGCCAGTGGGTTCAAAATGGCGTTTAACTATTCCACATAACCTTGCTTACGGTGAACGTGGCGCTGGTGGTTCAATCCCACCATTTAGCACATTAGTTTTTGAAGTAGAACTTTTAGATATTCTATAATTCTGTTTCTGAATTGATACAAAAAAATGGCCTAGCTTTTGCTAGGTCATTTTTTTAGTGAAAGAATAAATGAGTTTTATGAGATAGCATTATGACAACGAAATCAAAAGTATTTCCTATTCCTACCAGTTACTTTGGTATTGTACTTGGACTCAGTGCATTAGGATTGGCTTGGCGGTATGCAACGCCCTTTTTACAAACAACATTATCTCTTTATCATTTGCCTAATGTTATTCCATCTATTATCAGCGAATCATTACTGATAGTTGCGGGATTTGCTTGGATAGTGTTTATCTCTGCTTATATTTGGAAATGGATTGCTTATCGTGCAATGGCAAAAGAGGAACTGACTCACCCTCTATTAGGGAGTTTCGTGAGTTTAATTCCCATCACTACCATATTTGTTGGTTTAATTGTTCTACCTTATATAGAAATCATGGGGCAGATTCTTATTTTTGTGGGTATTATTATCCAGCTACTTTTCGCAAGCTATTATATGGCTGGAATGTGGCGAGGAACTTACAATATTGAATCAACAACCCCTGTTTTATATTTACCTACTGTTGCCTCCAATTTTGTGAGTGCAACGGCATTATCTACGCTCGGCTATACAGAATGGGCTTATCTTTTCTGGGGAGCAGGTACACTTTCTTGGCTAAGTTTAGAACCAGTCATATTAAATCGCCTTCGTACTATTGAAACTGTTCCAGAGCCAATTCGCCCAGTGATTAGTATCGCACTTGCTCCAACCTTTGTGGCTTGTGCAACTTATTTAACAATCAATGGCGGTGTAATTGATCTGATTGCAAAGGCTATTATCGGTTACGGTATTTTACAATTTTTCTTTTTCTTGCGAATTATACACTGGATTATGGTAAGAGGATTTACCATATCATTATGGGGATTTTCGTTTGCATTAGCCTCTATGGCTAAAGTAGGCATGTATTTATATATTGCAACGCAAGGTCAAAATATTGGTATTTTAGGATTACCTATGTTTATTATTGCCAATTTATGTATTGGCGGTTTAATCATTGGCACCTTATTACTTGTATTTAAAGGGAAGTTTTTAGCAAAGTAAAAATATAAAAAATCTGCACCTTAATCAGTCTATGAGTAATTCAATTGATGAAGATGCAGATAAAAGTTAAAACCTTTTTATACAGTTTGTTTTCTTAGCAATCTTGTTTGCCATATTGCTCTTGACGTAAAAGTGAGCGTACACTTTCATCAAATTGAGCTAATACTTTTTCTGCATGTTGTGCATTATCACCACGCACATCAAGATAGAATTTGATTTTTGGTTCTGTACCTGATGGACGAACAATTAAGCGACTACCATTTTCAAGGGTAAACACTAAAATATCACTTTGACGATCTGTCTTCGTATGATCGACAAATTGGCTTACTTTAAATCCGCCGATTTCACTTGGTGGGTTATTACGTAATGCAGCCATCAATTTACTAATGTCACTCAAATCCTGAACACGAATTGAAATTTGACTACTCACATAAGCACCAAATTCTTGAGTGAATTCTTCCGCGTAATCCGCTAGCGTTTTACCTTGTTTTTTCAAATAGCGTACGATATCTAGGAACATAACTGCTGCAGAAATCCCGTCTTTATCGCGTACTTTATCTGGGTCAACTAAATAGCCTAAAGCCTCTTCAAAACCAAATAATAACCCATCAACTTTACCGATATATTTGAATCCTGTTAATGTTTCTTGAGACTCAAAGCCATATTTTTTCGCAATTTCTGCTAATGCAGGCGAAGAAACTAATGAGCAAGCTAATACACCTTTTTTACCTTCCGCTTGGTATTGTTTTGCTAAATACCAACCTAATAAGCATCCAACCACATTACCATGTAAAGATTTCCAATTGCCTTCTGCATCTGGTACTGCCACAGCTAAACGGTCTGCATCAGGGTCGTTCGCAATAATAAACTCAGCATTTTTCTCTTTCGCTAATTTAATCGCTAAATCTAATGCACCTTTCTCTTCTGGATTTGGGAAATTAACTGTCGGGAATGTACCATCTGGTTGAATTTGTTCTTTAACTAAGTGTGGTTGAGGTAAACCTGCTTTTGCTAAAGTCTTCGTTAATACTTCATAACCCACACCATGCATTGCAGTATAAACATAGTTAATATCAGCTTCTGGTTGTTTTGCTAGACTTGCTGTTTTCTCAATATAAGCATTAACCACTTCATCACTTAATACAGTGAAATCTTTGCTACGAGGTAAATCAGTAATAGAACCAGCGGCGACTTTATCAATTAATTTTGCAATATCTTTATCTGCTGGAGAAACAATTTGTCCACCACCATTTGCTTTGCCTAAATAGACTTTATAGCCATTGTCTTCTGGAGGGTTGTGGCTTGCTGTGACCATAACGCCCGCAGTAGTATCAAAATATTTAATCGCAAAAGCTAACACTGGAGTTGGTAACATTCTTGGTAATAGATAGGCTTTAATTCCTGCACCTGCCATGATTTCAGCAGTATCGCGAGCAAAAACATCTGAATTCTTACGACCATCATAACCAATGACGATAGAAGGTTGGTCTTTGTCATAGTCTTTCAAATAATTTGCTAAACCACCTGCAGCTTGTGCAACAAGGACTCTATTCATACCCATTGGTCCCGCTTGTAAACGACCACGTAAGCCTGCTGTACCAAATTGCAAACGTCCATCAAAACGACTTGCTAACTCACGCTCTGCATCATAATCTCCAGATTGAGCTAACTCGAGAAGTTTTGTTAATTCGGTTTTTGTTTCTGTATCTGGATCTTGTTCTAGCCAATTTTTAGCCAAATTAAAAAGTTCTGACATGGATATCTCCTTTTAACAATAAATCAATCTAAACCTACAAGGATCTTTACTATAGCCTAGCTGAAAATAAGAAAAATTAACATGATTAAAAACAAAATCTGTAGAAAATGTCACATTATTTTTATCAGTCATGTGAATTAAAAAAAACTTACGATATACCCGACTAAGCCATAAAACACAATAAAACTTAATGATAGTAATATCTTAGCTAATAATGGATTTTTCTTATGAATTTGAAATAGTACTAATGCCACTAGCAATAGTATGAATGGATAAATCCAAAAAACCACAGAAAAGAAATCAGCTTGAAATAATGTTAGCTCTGAATGTTGGCTAAAACTTGGTGAAACTAATAGAGCCAATGGCCATAATGCACTTGGTAAACATAATAAAGCTAAGGCCCAACCGAATGAAGAAAAACCTTTTTGTGTCGTATTCATGTATTTTTTATCCTCTTGGATGAAATTGTTGATGAAGTGATTTTAATCGGGCTTTCGCAACATGAGTATAAATTTGTGTGGTAGAAAGGTCACTATGCCCTAATAACATTTGAACAACTCTCAAATCAGCACCATGATTAACCAAATGAGTGGCAAACGCATGACGTAATACATGAGGTGAGAGTTTATCTCTTGGAATGCCTACTAGCAATGCATAGTGTTTAATTCTGTGCCAGAATGTCTGACGAGTCATTATTCTGCCTAAACGGCTAGGAAAAACAACATCTGATTGCAAATTTCCCAATAAAATGGGTCTACTATACTGAAAATAATCACGAATCCAATAACTCGCTTCTTCACCCAAAGGTACTATTCTTTCTTTGTCTCCTTTCCCCACAACACGAATTAAACCTTGTGTTAAACTCATATTTTCAATAGCTAAAGAAACAAGCTCCGTGACACGTAACCCCGTGGCATATAAAAGCTCTAACATGGCTTTATCACGTAATTCTAAAGGATCTTCAGTATTTGGTGCATTGAGTAAATCTAAAACTTGTGATTCACTCAATGATTTTGGTAAATGCATTGAGACTTTAGGAAATGTTAATGTTTCTGTAGGATCATTTGATCGATAATTCTCTAGCACTAAGAAACGGAAAAACTTACGCAAACAGCTCATCATTCTTGCTGAACTTGTTGATTTATAGCCATTAGATAATCTTTCTGATAAAAAACTTTGTAAATCAGAATGATCAAGCGTTAAAAAATCTCTGGGGGATTTTAGCCATTCCGTAAAAGATATGAGATCTTGACGATAAGAGGAAATTGTATTTTGTGATAGCTGATGCTCTTGCCACAAAATATCTAAAAATTGTTCAATAATAGGATCTAGGATTTTCATAAGAAAAATCAATTAAAATGAATTACTTCATTCTAATTGATTAAGTAGATTAAATAAATATTTTAGTTATTGTAATGGCAGGGGCGGAGAGGCTCGAACTCCCAACACCCGGTTTTGGAGACCGGTGCTCTACCAATTGAACTACGCCCCTAAAGAGAAAGCGAGTTTATTACTCGCTATAATAGTGGCGGAACGGACGGGACTCGAACCCGCGACCCCCTGCGTGACAGGCAGGTATTCTAACCAGCTGAACTACCGCTCCGCAAATATGGAACCTAGCAGCGACCTACTCTCACATGGCGAAACACCACACTACCATCGGCGTGACAGCATTTTACTTCTGAGTTCGGGATGGATTCAGGTAGTTCTACTGTACTATGACCGCTAGGAAAATTCTTTCTATTAAGTTAGTTCACTCTCAAGAATAAACTAATTTAATAAAGCCCTGATGACGACCTACTCTCACATGGCGAATCACCACACTACCATCGGCGTGACAGCATTTTACTTCTGAGTTCGGGATGGGTTCAGGTAGTTCCACTGCACTATGACCATCAGGATAATCCTGTTGACGACTTCCGTCTTATTCTGTCTGTCTTTTTTTCTTTCTATTCTTTTCTAGGTTTTCTTTACTCTTCCTAGTCCTAAAATCTTAAAACAAGCTGTCTTTCTGTCGACTTCCTTTTACTTCTTTCAGTCTGTGTATCTTTTCTTAGTAAACTTCTACACGCTCTTATGTTTTCTCCATAGTTTTTTTCGAAAAAACACTTGAGGTTGTATGGTTAAGCCTCTCGGGCAATTAGTATGTGTTAGCTCAACGTCTCACAACGCTTACACACCACACCTATCTACGTCGTAGTCTCCAACAACCCTTACTAACTTATAGTTAGGGAGAACTCATCTCTTGGCAAGTTTCGTGCTTAGATGCTTTCAGCACTTATCTCTTCCACATGTAGCTACCCAGCAGTGCCTCTGGCGAGACAACTGGAACACCAGTGATGTGTCCACTCCGGTCCTCTCGTACTAGGAGCAGCCCCAATCAATTCTCCAACGCCCACGGCAGATAGGGACCGAACTGTCTCACGACGTTCTAAACCCAGCTCGCGTACCACTTTAAATGGCGAACAGCCATACCCTTGGGACCTACTTCAGCCCCAGGATGTGATGAGCCGACATCGAGGTGCCAAACACCGCCGTCGATATGAACTCTTGGGCGGTATCAGCCTGTTATCCCCGGAGTACCTTTTATCCGTTGAGCGATGGCCCTTCCATTCAGAACCACCGGATCACTATGACCTGCTTTCGCACCTGCTCGACTTGTCTGTCTCGCAGTTAAGCTTGCTTATACCATTGCACTAACCTCACGATGTCCGACCGTGATTAGCAAACCTTCGTGCTCCTCCGTTACTCTTTGGGAGGAGACCGCCCCAGTCAAACTACCCACCAGACACTGTCCGAGACCACGTTCCGCAGTCTTCGTTAGAACATCAAACGTTAAAGGGTGGTATTTCAAGGACGCCTCCATAGAAACTAGCGTTCCTACTTCATAGGCTCCCACCTATCCTACACATCAAAATTCAATGTTCAGTGTCAAGCTATAGTAAAGGTTCACGGGGTCTTTCCGTCTAGCCGCGGGTACACCGCATCTTCACGGCGATTTCAATTTCACTGAGTCTCGGGTGGAGACAGCCTGGCCATCATTATGCCATTCGTGCAGGTCGGAACTTACCCGACAAGGAATTTCGCTACCTTAGGACCGTTATAGTTACGGCCGCCGTTTACTGGGGCTTCGATCAGGAGCTTCTCTTTCGATAACACCATCAATTAACCTTCCAGCACCGGGCAGGCATCACACCCTATACGTCCACTTTCGTGTTTGCAGAGTGCTGTGTTTTTAATAAACAGTTGCAGCCAGCTGGTATCTTCGACCGGTTCAACCTTCAGGGGCAAGCCCTTACAATCTACGCCGGCGCACCTTCTCCCGAAGTTACGGTGCTATTTTGCCTAGTTCCTTCACCCGAGTTCTCTCAAGCGCCTGAGTATTCTCTACCTGACCACCTGTGTCGGTTTTCAGTACGGTTTATTATAAGCTAGAGCTTAGTGGCTTTTCCTGGAAGCGTGGTATCAGTTACTTCGACTCCGTAGAGTCTCGTCATCACTTCTCGGTGTTTAATAAGAGACCGGATTTGCCTAGTCTCTCCACCTAACGGCTTAAACAGGGATATCCAACACCCTGATAACCTAACCTTCTCCGTCCCCACATCGCACTTATAACAAGTACGGGAATATTAACCCGTTTCCCATCGATTACGCTTTTCAGCCTCACCTTAGGGGCCGACTCACCCTGCCCCGATTAACGTTGGACAGGAACCCTTGGTCTTCCGGCGAACGAGTTTTTCACTCGTTTTATCGTTACTTATGTCAGCATTCGCACTCGTGATACGTCCAGCAAACCTCTCGATTCACCTTCATCCGCTTACACGACGCTCCCCTACCCAACAGAATAAATTCTGATGCCGCAGCTTCGGTACTATATTTTAGCCCCGTTACATCTTCCGCGCAGGCCGACTCGACTAGTGAGCTATTACGCTTTCTTTAAATGATGGCTGCTTCTAAGCCAACATCCTAGCTGTCTAAGCCTTCCCACTTCGTTTCCCACTTAATATAGATTTTGGGACCTTAGCTGGCGGTCTGGGTTGTTTCCCTCTTCACGATGAACGTTAGCACCCACCGTGTGTCTCCTGAGTATCACTCTTCGGTATTCGCAGTTTGCATCGAGTTGGTAAGCCGGGATGGCCCCCTAGTCGAAACAGTGCTCTACCCCCGAAGGTGTCCGCTCAAGGCTCTACCTAAATAGATTTCGGGGAGAACCAGCTATCTCCCGGTTTGATTGGCCTTTCACCCCCAGCCACAGGTCATCCGCTAATTTTTCAACATTAGTCGGTTCGGTCCTCCAGTTAGTGTTACCCAACCTTCAACCTGCCCATGGCTAGATCACCGGGTTTCGGGTCTATACCTTGCAACTACTCGCCCAGTTAAGACTCGGTTTCCCTACGGCTCCCTTATTCAGTTAACCTTGCTACAAAATATAAGTCGCTGACCCATTATACAAAAGGTACGCAGTCACAAGATAAACTTGCTCCCACTGCTTGTACGTACACGGTTTCAGGTTCTATTTCACTCCCCTCACTGGGGTTCTTTTCGCCTTTCCTTCACAGTACTGGTTCACTATCGGTCAATCAGGAGTATTTAGCCTTGGAGGATGGTCCCCCCATCTTCAAACAGGATTTCTCGTGTCCCGCCCTACTTTTCGTTAGCTTAGTACCATGGCCTGGTCTTCGGATACGGGGCTATCACCCTGTGTCGCTGAGCTTCCCAACTCATTCTCCTAACTCTGCCACTATCACTAACTGGCTTCTCCGCTTTCGCTCGCCGCTACTCACAGAATCTCGGTTGATTTCTTTTCCTCGGGGTACTTAGATGTTTCAGTTCTCCCGGTTTGCCTTACTGAGCTATGTATTCACTCAGTAATAATAGGTTCTTCACCTATTGGGTTTCCCCATTCGGATATCTTGGATTAAACGCCTCTTATCGACTCATCCAAGCTTTTCGCAGATTAGCACGTCCTTCTTCGCCTCTGATTGCCTAGGCATCCACCGTGTACGCTTAGTCACTTAACCATACAACCTCAAGTATTTTTAAATCAATTTAATCATTAATATTAAATAATAATTAAATAACAATAAAAAACTCAAAGCTTATGCAAGTCTACTAATACTTGCCTGCTTTTGTTCAGACAAGATTTTATTCTTACTCAGACTTCTTCTTATCCTCTCGGACTTGAAAGTCTCTTCAGTTTTTCAGCTTGTTTCTCAATTTTTAAAGAACAGAAATAACGACGTTTATCGCTATAGGTAAATATAATTAATCCAAAATCATTAACTTAATAATAATTAATCAACCATTACACTTAACTTTAACGACAAGCAGAATATCTTGGTGGAGATAAGCGGGATCGAACCGCTGACCTCCTGCGTGCAAGGCAGGCGCTCTCCCAGCTGAGCTATATCCCCAATATTCTTCAATTCTCCTACTCACTCGCTCTTGAGTGGTGGGTCTGAGTGGACTTGAACCACCGACCTCACCCTTATCAGGGGTGCGCTCTAACCACCTGAGCTACAGACCCACAGGATGAATCGCTTCTTCGTTGCTTCTTTACATCAAACAATCTGTGTGAACACTCGCTATGTCGATTTCTTTGGTAAGGAGGTGATCCAACCGCAGGTTCCCCTACGGTTACCTTGTTACGACTTCACCCCAGTCATGAATCATACCGTGGTAAACGCCCCCCCGAAGGTTAAGCTATCTACTTCTGGTACAACCCACTCCCATGGTGTGACGGGCGGTGTGTACAAGGCCCGGGAACGTATTCACCGCGACATTCTGATTCGCGATTACTAGCGATTCCGACTTCATGGAGTCGAGTTGCAGACTCCAATCCGGACTTAGACGTACTTTCTGAGATTCGCTCCATATCGCTATATCGCTTCCCTCTGTATACGCCATTGTAGCACGTGTGTAGCCCTACTCGTAAGGGCCATGATGACTTGACGTCATCCCCACCTTCCTCCAGTTTATCACTGGCAGTCTCCTTTGAGTTCTCAGCATTACCTGCTAGCAACAAAGGATAAGGGTTGCGCTCGTTGCGGGACTTAACCCAACATTTCACAACACGAGCTGACGACAGCCATGCAGCACCTGTCTCATAGTTCCCGAAGGCACAAACACATCTCTGCGTTCTTCTATGGATGTCAAGAGTAGGTAAGGTTCTTCGCGTTGCATCGAATTAAACCACATGCTCCACCGCTTGTGCGGGCCCCCGTCAATTCATTTGAGTTTTAACCTTGCGGCCGTACTCCCCAGGCGGTCGATTTATCACGTTAGCTACGGGCACCAAGCTTATAGCCCAATCCCCAAATCGACATCGTTTACGGCGTGGACTACCAGGGTATCTAATCCTGTTTGCTCCCCACGCTTTCGTACTTGAGCGTCAGTATATTCCCAAGGGGCTGCCTTCGCCTTCGGTATTCCTCCACATCTCTACGCATTTCACCGCTACACGTGGAATTCTACCCCTCCCTAAAATACTCTAGCGACCCAGTATGAAGTGCAATTCCTAGGTTGAGCCCAGGGATTTCACACCTCACTTAAGTCACCGCCTGCGTACCCTTTACGCCCAGTCATTCCGATTAACGCTCGCACCCTCCGTATTACCGCGGCTGCTGGCACGGAGTTAGCCGGTGCTTCTTCTGTGACTAACGTCAATCTACTGTTCTATTAAAACAATAGCCTTCCTCATCACCGAAAGAACTTTACAACCCGAAGGCCTTCTTCATTCACGCGGCATGGCTGCATCAGGGTTCCCCCCATTGTGCAATATTCCCCACTGCTGCCTCCCGTAGGAGTCTGGACCGTGTCTCAGTTCCAGTGTGGCTGGTCATCCTCTCAGACCAGCTAGAGATCGTCGGCTTGGTAGGCCTTTACCCCACCAACTACCTAATCCCACTTGGGCTCATCTTATGGCATGTGGCCTTGCGGTCCCACACTTTAATCCGTAGATATTACGCGGTATTAGCTACAGTTTCCCGTAGTTATCCCCCTCCATAAGCCAGATTCCCAAGCATTACTCACCCGTCCGCCACTCGTCAGCAGAAAAGCAAGCTTTTCCCTGTTACCGTTCGACTTGCATGTGTTAAGCCTGCCGCCAGCGTTCAATCTGAGCCATGATCAAACTCTTCAATTAAAAGTTCAATCGCTCAATAACTGTTTTCTAGCTTTATTATTCTTTATGAATTTTCAAGTTATAGACACTTATTAAGACTTCAAAATTAAATTTATTTTAAAATCAATCATCAACAAGTGCCCACACAGATTGTCTGATATGTTGTTAAAGAGCAAAAAATAACGACGCACTGCATTAAATCTTTCACAACAGCGCGTCGTTGTGTGGGGCGTATTATAGAGTAAAATAAAACTCTTACAAGCCCTTTTTGTAAAAAAATTTCATTTTTGCGTTAAATGTCTCAAATTTACTCAACAAGATGAAAAACAAAACGAAATCCTATTATAAAACAGGCGATTTCTCATCCAAATTACTACTATAAGTCTAATACGGTTAAATTCTCAAACTGCCAATTTTTCATGACATTCTTTCTTTGTTCAAAATCTTCCGTTCTCTTCGTACAAAAAGCTTGATTATATTTATCTACTTTCTCACTATTATTCAATTTCAATTCATTTGAAAGAAGTGTAACCACTCTTTTTGCAATACCATTACCAGGATCAATAAAATATTTTACCTGAGGAAGCAATTGCATTAACTCCTCTTTTACTAATGGAAAGTGTGTACATCCTAGAATAACGGTATCCAAGTCCATTTCATCTCGCCAAGGTAGAATAATTTCTTTCAAGCGTTGCATATCTACAAAACCAGTTTGCTGCTTTTCTTCTACAAGTTCGACTAAATCCGTCGTGCCGATTTTCTCAATTTGATGATGACTAGCGTAGGTTTGGATAAGATCTGAAACATATTGACGATTCACGGTTCCCTTTGTCGCTAATAATCCAATTTTACCTGTTTTAGAAATCGCTGCCGCAGGTTTGATCGCAGGAACTGTGCCAACTACATGAAAAGAGAATTTTTCACGTAATGTGGGTAAAACTACCGTACTTGCTGTATTACAAGCCACTACGACCATATCAAGCGGATAGTTACGAGCGATCGTTTGTACAATCAATTCTGCTCGCTGAATTAAAAAATCCTCTGTTTTTTCAGAATAGGGAAAATAAGCATTATCAAAACAATATAAATAGTGAGCATCAGGCAAACTTTGGCGAATAGCATCATAGATGGTTAATCCACCCATACCTGAATCGTATAGCAGAATAGTTGGTTTCATATCATAAATAGTTACTAAAATCTTTCGGCATGCTACTCTTTTCGTGAATTTGGTTCAAATGGAAATTCAGCTAAGAACAGTTCATAAATTTCTAAAGGATAATCTTTTAACAATAATAAAGAGCGTCTAGCGTATAACCCTGTCTTTGAATCAAAAGTCCATTCTAAACTTTGACGAATAGGATTTTGTGGAAATAACCATAAGCCTATTGGTTTTTCCCCTAATTGAAGAATCTCTTGTGCAACATTTTCAATTGTAGCTCGAGGAAAAACGGTTTGAGCAAAAATCCATGGCGAGCTATCTCCCTTTAATACAATCTCTCTGACCCAAGCGGTCTGTTCCTGTGAATATTTTGCAAAATTATTGGATAAACTGACCGCTTGCCAATCTTCTTGCGTAATTTCAACAGAGATATTTTGGCTCACAGTCTGTAATTTTTGGGTCAATGATGCCGTATGAAATAGCCAATCAGCAATGTTTGAAGCGACATTATTCTGTGTCGTTTTCCAGTCAGAGTTTTTGAATATATTGCGGTACAAGTTAAGTTTGTTCATTTTATTATGTATAGATAACAACAAACTCTCTACTGGCTTGCAGTTATAATTATTTTAAAGAAAATAGGGTGTCATTGTAATTCAAAATTTATTCATCATCTATAAACGCCCTTCACTTAAGCAAAAAATCTTTCTTCTCACACTTATATGGTTAAGCACGCTTTTACTTTTAATCGCCTACTTTTTGATTACAGTCACAAGACTGAAATTGATCCCCACAAAAAAATGATAAAATTTATGGAGTAAAGAAATCTAAATGTACCTACAAAAAGAAGTTATATTTCATTTAATGGAATGAAAGTAGAGGTGCTCATTATAGAAAAGATTTCCCTTATACTGCCGATCAACCCTATAAAATAATATTAAAAAGACAGAATAATCAAACGGTTGCAGAAAAACTATATTATAATCCAAAACCTATTCCATATTCTGTGTAAACACCTATTCCGAGTATAGTTAATCATCACATGTATTTCTTCTTCATTTCAATAGAATCTCTTTGTTACAAGCGGTCTATTGCTCGGAATATATTGCAAAATAATTTGATAAACTCACCGCTTACCAAGATGCTTGATTAATGCCATCTGCAATATTTCAGCTTACTGTTGTAATTTTTGTGTTAATAACACTGCACAAAATACCTAATCAGTGATATTTAGTACAATACTCTGAATATCTATCCAAATAGTGTTATTAAATTCATACTTATAACACATTGTTTTTACATTAATCCTGAATATAATATTAGCGTTTTTCTATTATGGTGCTATCTCAAACGAACAAATTGGAACATTAGGAGGAATCATGAATAAAAAATTAGCAACATTAGTATGTTCAACCTTATTTCTTACTTCTTGTGCAGATCTAAACTCCGCTTTAGATTCCGTCAATAAAACGATCAGTTCAGTGGCTCAACCTCCTCAAGCAAAAGTACTTAATTCAAATCAAATATGTGAAGACTTTTTAGACAATGAAGTTGTTGCCAAAAGAAATTGGATAAATAGTTATGTTTCTGTTAAAGGAAAAATAGAATCCATTTATGAAGATGAATGGGGAGACACTAACGTAATTATAAGTGCTGGTAGAGGAGTTAGCATTGGGGCATCATTAAATCCCGGAGTAAATATAGATAGTTTAAAAAGAGGTAATAATATAAATATTAAGGGATATCTAGAAACAATTATGCATACAGGAACTTGTAAGATTTTAATTGATAAAGCCACCTTATAGTATTTAAGTTTTTTATCAACAAATTAATTTCATAAAAATAATAGTATGTGACTAACACATACTATTATTTTTTTCTTCAAAATCTACGCATTACTATACTCTGCATTATCACTAATCCAACGATAAATCAGCTGTTCGGCTATATCGGGGTATTTATTGATTAATTGTTTTGCGTAAGATTGGACTAAGGGGATCATTTTGCGATCACGCATGAGATTCGCTATTTTTAACTCCGCCATTCCTGTCTGTTTTGTCCCTAGAATTTCGCCCATTCCTCGAATTTGAAGATCTTTTTCTGCTATAACAAAGCCATCTTGGCTATCACGCAATACTTGCAAACGCTTTGAGGAAATTTTTCCCAGTGGGGGTTTATACATGAGGACACAATGAGATGCTGTTGCGCCTCGTCCAACTCGTCCTCGTAATTGGTGTAACTGCGCAAGCCCTAATCGTTCTGAATTTTCGATAATCATCAAGCTGGCATTGGGTACATCAACGCCCACTTCGATTACAGTGGTTGCCACAAGTAAATCAATATTACCTTGTTTAAACTCCGCCATAATGGCTTGTTTCTCTTGTAGTTTCATTCTGCCATGCACTAAGCCAATACGTAAATCCGACAAGGCTCGCTGTAAATCTTCTGCTATTGCTTCCGCTGCTTGAGCTTCTAACACTTCTGATTCATCAATGAGGGTACAGACCCAATAGGCTTGGCGATGCTCATTTTTACAAGCTTGATACACCCGCTGAACAATTTCATCTCGGCGTTCTTCCGAAATCGCTACGGTGGTAATTGGTGTGCGTCCTGGTGGCAATTCATCAATAATAGACGTATCTAAATCAGCATAAACCGTCATTGCTAATGTTCTTGGAATAGGCGTAGCTGTCATAATAAGCTGATGAGGGTAAATGTCTTCCTTTACCCCTTTTTCTCGTAAGCTTAAACGTTGATGCACACCAAAGCGGTGTTGTTCATCAATAATCACTAAAGCAAGCTGATTAAACTCAACTTGATCTTGGAACAACGCATGCGTCCCAATGATCATCTGCACTTGCCCTGTTTGAATCGCTTCTAACTGTGCTTGTCTTGCTTTGCCCTTGACCTTCCCCGCCAACCAACCAACTTCAATACCAAAGGGTTTTAACCAATTAGCGAAATTATTTGCGTGTTGTTCCGCTAAAATTTCTGTCGGTGCCATTAATGCCACTTGTTTACCATTATCAATTGCTAATAATGCAGCCAATGCCGCCACCAATGTTTTTCCCGAACCAACGTCCCCTTGCACTAATCGCATCATAGGAAAAGGTTTTGCTAAATCTTGTTCGATTTCTTGAGCAACCCGCCATTGTGCATTGGTTGGTTTAAAAGGTAGTGTGGATAAAAACCGTTGTTTTAAATCAGTTTTATAGGTCAAAGGCTCTGCATGGTGTTGTTGAATCCCTTTTCTGATTTTCTGCATCGCTAAGTTATGCGCTAAAAGTTCTTCAAAAATGAGTCGTTTTTGCGCAGGGTGTTCACCATTCTCTAATTGTTCAATACTGGTATCGGGGGTTGGACGATGCAGGAATTGCAAAGCTTCTTTCAAACTGTATTTATGGGGATTAAATTCATCGGGTAATAATTCAGGTACCTGTACATTCGCTAAAACGCCCAATGCCTGATCCGTTAATTTTCTCAGCGAGGCTTGTTTTAGCCCTTCGGTTTTAGAATAAATTGGAGTTAAGGTTTCTGCTAGTACAAGCGGTTGGTCCCCTCGAATAATTTGATATTCTGGATGATGAATTTCTGCCATGTAGCGACCACGTTTGATTTCACCAAAGGCTTTGACTCTCGCTCCAGCGACCAAGCTATTTTTCATTCCTGCATTAAAGTTAAAAAACTTAAGCATTATTTTGCTTGTACCGTCCGACAACGTAGTAGAAAGAATCGGGCGTTTACCAAATTGCACTTCCGTGACTAAAACCGTTCCCTCGATCGTTGCATAAGATTCTGGACGCAAATCGATAATCGGCGTGATCCGTGTACGATCTTCATAACGCATAGGCAAATGAAATAACAGATCCTGTACGTTATTGATCCCAATTCGACTTAATCGTTCTGAAATCGCCGCACCAACACCTGATAAAGCTGTTAATGGAATACCGTCTAATAGTTGTGAATTCATAATTCGTAAAATTTTCTGAGGAACTGACCGCTTAACTGTATAAAAATACAATTGTATAGAAGAAAAAAGGGTGTCGCAATGACACCCTTATGTTTAATCGACTTATCGCAAAAAATTAAATGGATCTGGCCGCTTGGACTACGCCATTCAGGTGCGATAATTTGTGTAAGATAGCTTCTAAATGGGATTTATCTACCACGCTAATCACAAGTTTAAGCTGATAAATCCCCCCCGCTAAACGTGTACCATTGATATTTAAAATATTGCTATTCATTTTCGCCAAGGTTGCTGCTATATCCGCCAATACGCCTTGTTGATTTAAAGTATCAATATAGATTGCCGATTCAAATTCAACGGCTTTCTCTTTAGCGATTTCCCAATTTACCGCCATGTAATCACGCTTATCATTCAAATGATCTTTCACATTATGGCAAGTCACATTATGAATTGTTAAGCCCTTACCTGAACTGATATGCGCTATGATTTCATCGCCGGGTACTGGTAAACAACATTGTGCAAAACTGATTAAGCTACTTTCGATGCCCTTAATCGCTAGAGGTTGATTATTTTCTGGGTTACCATCTGTATCAATTTCTAGTTTTTCACCTGATAAACGTTGTGCAACAATACCGCTCACTTGATTACCTAATCCTATTTCCGCGAGCAAATCATCAAAGGTTTCTAATTTTAATTCCTTCAATACTGATTGCTGAATAGTCGGATCGATATTTGAAAAATTAGTTGCATTCAATGAAAGCAATAATTGGCGTTTCCCTAACGAAATTGCCGCATCACGTTTTTGGTTTTTCAAGGTATTGCGAATACTTGAACGTGCTTTAGCCGTCACCACAAAATTCAACCACAAGGCATTTAAACGCACAGAATCTGCCGTTTGAATTTCTACCGTTTGCCCTGATTGTAATGGTTCGGAAAGTGGGTAAGGTTGATGATCGACGATTGCACCAATACATCTATCACCAATATCAGTATGCAACGCATAAGCAAAATCGACAGGTGTCGCTTTAGCAGGTAACTGAATAATTCGACCTTTTGGCGTAAAGACATAAATATCGCTAGAAAATAGGTCTGATTTAACATTCTCGATAAATTCAGCGGAATTCCCTGCACTTTGTTGCATTTCAACGATACTTTTCAGCCATTTTTGAATACGCACCTGTACACTTGTACTAACATAATCTTGATAACGCCAATGTGCTGCCACACCCAATTTCGCCATTTCATCCATTTCTTCAGTACGAATTAAAACGTCAATTGGTGCGCCTTTGTGTCCAATCATTGAAGTATGTAACGACTGATAGCCATTCGTTTTGGGTACAGCGATATAGTCTTTGACTTGCCCTGGGCGAGGTTTATACAGTGAGTGCATTAAGCCTAAGGTGCGGTAGCAATTATCAATATTTTCCACCACAACCCTAAAGGAATAAATATCTAAAATGGAATTAAAATACTGCTCTTTCTCACGCATCTTTTGATAAAGATAGAAAAGTGGACGCTCTTTACCATAAATGCGTGAGCGAATACCCACTTCATCTAAGCGACCTTTCATATCTGCTGTGATACGCTGAATTAATGGTTGTAAATGACCTCGAGCAGCTTCAACTGCACGTTTAATCACCTTATAGCGATAAGGATACATTGCCTCAAAACAAAGATCTTCTAATTCTGATTTGAGCGATTCCATCCCTAAACGATGGGCTAATGGGGTATAAATTTCTAAGGTTTCTTTGGCAATACGCTGACGTTTATCTGGGCGTAATGCACCTAATGTCCGCATATTATGAGTGCGATCCGCCAATTTAATCAAAACTACGCGAACATCTTTGGTCATCGCCAAAATCATTTTGCGAAAATTTTCGACTTGTGCTTCTTGGCGGGTTCTAAATTTAAGTTTATCTAATTTTGATACGCCTTGAACAATCTCTGCCACGCTAGTGCCAAATTCCTCAGCTAATTGTTCTTCTGTATAAGGAGTATCTTCAATTACATCATGTAATAACGCTGCCATTACTGCTTCATGATCTAATTTCATCTTTGCAATAATGCCTGCAACCGCAACAGGATGCGTGATATAGGGTTCACCACTAGAGCGAAATTGCCCCTGATGACCATCTTTCGCTACCTCAAAAGCACGTTTTACCAGCTCGATTTTGTCTGGCGGTAAATATTCTTGAATAATGGTATGAAGACTTTCAAAAAGATGCACACTATACCCCACTTAAAATGACCTAAATTTAGATACAAAAATGGACAATATAAAATGCAAAATGAGGTGATGATCTCACCGCTTGCAAATTAGATTGTCCAAATAAAATTAAGAGTTTGCTTGAACATCCGCAAGGAAAGAGATCGCCTCACGCTCAGCAACTTCTTGATGAAGTGCATCGATACTTTCTTGTTGATCCATCACTTTATTATCGATAAGACCTTCTTCAATTTCACGTAAAGCAATGACTGTTGGCTTATCATCTTCTTCTGGCACTAACGCTTCACGAGTATGAAGTTGCAATTGTCTTGCACGACGTGCTGCTGTTAAAATTAAATCAAAACGGTTACCAATTTTTTCTACAGCATCTTGAACTGTTACACGAGCCATTATTTACTCCACTTTGTAAATTTTTAATTTCTAAAAGGATATAGATTATATAGAAGTTGTGCTGACCTTACAATAAACTCAAGGTAACTCTTAACAAATAGATCCTATAGGCTGAACTAATCAGAATAAAAATAATCCGTTGATCATAAATATTACTGTTTTATTATATATTTGACGTAAAATAATTGACGTAAAAGAACGTAACTTTGCTTTCAATGTGCTAGGAAGGAACTTGTAATGAAAAGAAAAATGTTAGCAATCCTAATGAGTTTTTATGCCTCAGTAGCCTATTCTGCTGTAGAAAACCCGACTGTTAATATTATGGATGAGCACTTTGATGCTAAAGTATTAATCGATAATCTACACAGCCCTACTGATATGGATTGGGGATATGATAATAATATTTGGCTCATCGAAAATGAGAGTAATCAGTTATCAACCGTGAATCCAGAAACGGGAGAACATCATGTCATTTATACTCCGCCATTAATCTCTACGGAAACGAAACGACCAACCCTACTCAGTTTTGCATTTCACCCTGAATTCTTAAAAAATAAGCAATCTGATTATTTATACCTCTATCAAAGCTACACTGTACCTAATAATGAGGAAGGAGAAACTCAAATATGGGGAAAGATCACCCGTTTAACTTATGATAGTTCAACGCAACAATTCGTTAATGAGATCACGTTGATCGATAAGATCCCATCAAATGTCGATCATCCATTTGGATCACTACATTTTGGATCCGATGGAAAACTTTACCTCGCATTAGATGATCATACTTCAGCTCAACAATGTGAAAATACGGTAGCCCAAACAATTCCATCCGCAAACGATATTGTGACTCAAGATTTTAGTGATTATCGAGGGAAAATATTACGCCTAAATACCGATGGCACGATTCCAGAAGATAATCCGAGAATACAAGGCATAAAAAGCCATATTTTTGCGTACGGCTTTCACCGTCCTAAAAATCTGATCTTTAGTCAGGATCGTATTTTTAATGTCGATCAAGGTACTCAAATCAATGATGAAATCAATATTATTGGTGCAGGAAATAATTATGGTTGGCCAACAATGCTAGGTTATTCTGAAAATATGAATTGTGCTGAACAAGCTATAAAAAATACTTCAACACAGACACAACTACCAATTAAGACATTTTCAGATACTATTGAGCCTAGTGGTTTAGCCTATTATTCAAAGACTGGGGGAATTACCGCTCTACAAAATTCGATACTTGTGACAGGGCATAAAACAGGTACTTTATATCAAATTCCACTTAATCCAGAAAGATCTCAAGCAAACGGAAATACTGTCGCTCATCTCTATTCTAACAACCATTATCAATCTGTATTAGTTAGCGCTGATGGGAAAAAAATCTATATTGCAACAGATAATAGCGAAAGCTCAGATAATCGTGGGGCAATTCTTATTTTCACTCAAAAACTCTAAAGCAAAGCGGTAAGATCATTGCAAAATTTTGCAAAAATCTTACCGCTTGTCACTAAACTATCTTACGATTCGCGATTATAAAATGTTTTCGTATTGTTCTAACATCGCTTTTGGCCATACGCTAGATTGTACTTCACCAATGTGACGTTTATGTAATAAGAACATTGCCATACGAGATTGACCGATACCACCACCGATAGACAATGGTAAACGACCTGCTAATAAATCTTTATGCCAATCCATTTCTAAACGATCTTCATCACCAGTTAATGAAACTTGTAAGCGTAATGCTTTCTCATCCACACGGATACCCATTGATGATAATTCAAATGCTGTACCTAATTGTTCATTCCAAACTAAAATATCACCGTTTAAGCCTTTATAACCTTTCTCAGATTCTGTTGTCCAGTCATCGTAGTCTGGCGCACGTCCATCATGAGCTTTACCATCTGATAATTCGCCACCAATACCAATTAAGAATACTGCACCGTGTTCTTTACAGATTGCATTCTCACGTTGTTTACTTGTCATATCTGGATAGCGTTTTACTAAATCTTCACTGTGAACAAACGTAATTTGTTTTGGTAATTCTGAAGGAATATCAAAACGTGCTTCAACTGCTAATTCAGTTAAACGAATCGCACGATAAATCGAACTTACTGTTTCTTTTAAATATTCGAAATTACGACGACCTTCAGGAATCACTTTTTCCCAATCCCATTGATCCACATAAACAGAGTGAGTTGGATCTAAAGAATCTTCATCTGGGCGTAATGCTTTCATATGAACAAATAAGCCTTCACCTTCTTTAAAATGGAAACGAGATAATGTATGACGTTTCCATTTTGCGAGAGAATGAACCACTTCATAGGTTGCATCTGGAATTTGTTTAACATGAACTTGAACCGCTTTTTCAACGCCAGAAAGGTTATCTTGCATCCCGTTACCCACTTCACTTAGTATTGGGCCTTGCACTTCAATAATATCTAATTGTTCTATTAAGTTTTGAGTAAATGTGTTCTTAACAAAGCTAATTTCTTGTTGTTGTAAAATAAATGATTTTTGCATAATAAATACCTTAAATAATTTTTTAATTCGTCAAAAGATGAATACAATCTAAAGCATTTCACAAAAAATTCAATAGATAATCAAACAAAAAGCATTTATGATAAATAATATCTAAAAATACCCCATTATTTTAGATAAAATCTATTTTTAATATCATTTGGAGGATAATTTGCAGACCAATCACCAATTACGATTACAAATTGACCAGCTCGATCAACAGATTTTACGCGTCTTAACCAGAGATGCTCGAACATCTTATGCAGAAATGGCAAAAAAATTTAATGTCAGCCCTGGAACAATCCATGTACGTGTGGAAAAAATGCGTCAAGCGGGCATTATTGAAGGCACAAAAATTCGTATTAATGAGCGTAAACTCGGTTATGACGTTTGTTGCTTCATTGGTATTATTTTGAAAAGTGCAAAAGATTACGGTGGTGTCATTGCGAAGCTACGCGAATTTGATCAAGTGGTGGAGGCTTACTATACAACGGGCAATTACTCTATTTTTATTAAGGTCATGACGCATACCATAGAAGAACTTCATGAGGTGCTTGCAACCAAAATTCAGCTTATTGATGAAATTCAATCAACGGAAACGCTAATCTCAATGCAAAATCCAATCTTGCGAGATATCAACCCATAAGCAAACGTTTCCCTTTGATCTTGTTCACAAATTTACAGATTCATCACCGAAAAAAGTCGCCTATTCTCTCAATGGGTTGGTAGAATAGCGTTACTACATATAACAATTAATATTTGAGGGAAAAATTATGTCAGAAGTATTTCATTTAGGCTTAACAAAAGCCATGTTAAAAGGCGCAAAAGTTGCTATCGTTCCTGGAGATCCTGCTCGTAGTGAGCGTATTGCAGCCAAAATGGATAATCCTGAATTTCTTGCATCCACTCGTGAATTTACTTCATGGTTAGGTTATGTAGATGGTCAACCTATCGTGGTATGTTCAACAGGGATCGGTGGTCCTTCTGTCTCAATTTGTGTAGAAGAATTGGCTCAATTAGGTGTACGTACCTTCCTACGTATCGGTACAACAGGTGCAATCCAACCGCATATCAACGTGGGTGATGTACTTGTGACAACAGGTGCAGTACGCTTAGATGGTGCAAGCTTACACTTTGCACCAATGGAATATCCAGCAGTTGCAAACTTTGAAGCAACCAATGCTCTATATGCTTCAGCATTAGAACACAATGTAAAACCTTATGTGGGTATCACCGCTTCATCTGATACATTCTATCCTGGTCAAGAACGTTACGATACTTACTCAGGTAAAGTTTATCGTCATTTCCAAGGTTCATTAAAACAATGGCAAGAACTCAATGTCATGAACTTTGAAATGGAATCAGCAACACTCTTCACGATGTGTGGTGCATTAGGATTACGTGCAGGTATGGTGTCAGGTGTTATAGTGAACCGTACACAACAAGAAATTCCTAATGAAGAAACCATTAAAGGTACTGAAGAAAAAGCAATTTCCGTTGCAGTTAAAGCAGCAGGTAAACTTGCTTTAGATTACTAAAAAATTTGCAATTCTGCCCGCTTTATTTGAAAAAGCATGTTCTTAAAGCACAAAAAGAAAAAAGGCTTGGAAAATTCCAAGCCTTTAGCATATTACCTAAATGCAAATTAATTGCCGAGACGCTCTTTAATACGTGCAGATTTACCTGAACGCTCACGTAAGTAGTAAAGTTTAGCTTTACGTACCGCACCTTTACGTTTAACAGCAATGCTGTCAATAACAGGTGAGTGAGTTTGGAATACACGCTCAACGCCTACGCCATTTGAGATTTTACGTAGGGTAAATGCTGAATGCAAGCCACGGTTACGAATTGCAATAACCACGCCTTCGAACGCTTGCAAACGTCTTTTACTACCTTCTACTACCCATACCTTAACTTCTAATGTGTCACCTGGACGGAAACTAGGTATGTTTTGTTTTAACTGTTCTTGTTCGATTTGTTTGATGATATTACTCATTTTAAAAACCTTCTATGTCCTAGAATTAACTGATTTGTGTTGTTTCTTAATTTTTTCCAACAACACCCTTTGTTCGTCAGTCAGAGCTAGGCTATCCAATAGCTCAGGGCGTCTTAACCATGTTCTCTCAAGCGATTGCTCTAATCGCCATTGACGAATTTTCTCATGGTGTCCAGACATCAGCACCGACGGCACAGGTATCTCATCTAATACTTCTGGGCGAGTGTAATGAGGACAATCTAATAATCCATCTACAAAAGAATCTTCTAATGCAGAGGCTTGCTTGCCTAATACACCAGGAATAAATCTTGCAACAGCATCAATTAATGTCATTGCAGGCAATTCCCCACCCGTTAAAACATAATCGCCTATTGACCATTCCTCATCAACTTCAGATTGAATTAATCTTTCATCAATGCCTTCATAGCGTCCACATACTAAAATCAGTTTCTGATTCGTAGCAAGTTCTTGCACGCCACTTTGATCTAATTTACGACCTTGTGGAGAAAGATAAATCACCTTTGCTTCCACACCATCTTCTTTACAAGCGGTCAGTTTAGCTTCACGAATTGCATCACGAAGAGGCTGAACCATCATCAACATGCCTGGACCACCACCATAAGGACGATCATCCACGGTTTTATGTTTATCATGCGTAAAATCTCTTGGATTCCAACATGATACTTGTAATAGATTATGTTTTACTGCTCTACCTGTAACCCCGAATTCGGTAATTGCTTTAAACATTTCGGGAAACAGTGAAATGATACCAATCCACATACTTTATTTTCTCTGAAATGCTACACCTAAAGCTAACCGCATACCTGAGGTTAGAAACCAGCGTCCCAATCCACTTCAATTATTTTAGTGGTGAGATCTACTCTTTTAACTACTTGTTCGTATAAGAACGGAATTAATCGTTCCTGTTTACCAAAAGCATCCTTACTACTTGCTTGCACAACTAATACATCATTTGATCCAGTTTCCATTAACTCAGTCACTTTACCCATATTATAGCCATCAAGGTTAATTACTTCGCAACCGATTAAATCATGCCAATAATAATCCCCTTCTTCTAGCTTAGGAAAACAACTTAAATCAACACCAATTTCCATATTAGTTAGTAGCTGAGCTGACTCACGGTCATCTGTCCCTACTAATTTAACAATCAAATCATTATTGTGATAACGCCAAGTTTCTAGTTCAACTTCTTGCCATTGACCTTTAATATTTAAAAACCAAGGCTGATAGTCAAAAATACTTTCAGAATATTCTGTCGATGAATAAAGACGCAACCAGCCTCGGATTCCATAGGTTGATCCTAATTTTCCGACAACTTCAATTTGCTTATTCATATTTATTCACCTACAACAAAAATAAAGATTAAGCTGCTTGACGCGCTTCTTTAACTAAAGTAGCAACACGTACTGAAAGTGATGCACCTTTTGCAACCCACTCATCAACTTTAGATACATCTAAACGTAAACGTTCTGCTTTACCTGTTGCAACTGGATTGAAAAAACCGATACGCTCAATGAAGCGACCGTCACGTGGTGAGCGACTATCTGCTACCACGATTTGATAAAATGGGCGTTTTTTAGCTCCGCCACGAGTTAAACGAATGGTTACCATAACCTTCCTCTAATTTTTGATAGTAAAAAATAAAACCCTCGTTCGAGGTGAGGGTACGAAAACTTGAACTCATAAAAAAGAGAGAACAAGCGGTCGGATTATACTTATTTTAAATAAAAAAACAAGGGACATAAGTCCCTTGTCAATATATAAAAATACTCTTTTAACTAAAATTAAAGAGCAGCAGCGATGCTATCTAATTCTTGTTTTGCAGCTTCAATTGCTTTTGGTGCATGGTCTGCCATTGCTAAACCTGGAGCATAAACGAATTGAACATCAGTAATACCGATGAAACCTAGGAAAGTTTGTACAAATGGTTTAACTAAATCTGTTGGGCCATCTTTATGCATACCACCACTTGTTAAAATAACAACTGCTTTTTTACCTTTTACTAAACCTTCTGGGCCTTCAGCTGTATATTGGAAAGTAACACCAGCACGAGCAACGAAATCAAAATAGCTTTTTAATTGTGCAGGAACACTGAAGTTATACATAGGAGCATTGATAACAACAACATCAGTACCTTTTAATTCTTCAACTAAGCTATCTGATAATGCTAATAATGATTTTTGCTCTTCTGATTGTGCTTCACCACGAGTTGCAGCAGCTGCATCACCAGTAAAGTATGGTAATGGTTGAGCAACTAAATCACGAGTTGTTACATCTCCATTTACTTTAGACACAAAATAATCACTTAATTGGTTAGATTGTGAATAACCCGAAAGAATACTTGATTTTAAAACTAATACTTTTTTCATGTGAAACCTCTTATTAATTAACAATAAAATTACAATCGCAGTGTATTATTTATCAAAAAAGAAATAAATAGAAATATTGTAAAAATAGTTTTTACTATTAATAAATAATAAAGCCCGAAACAACTTCCGGGCTTTATCATTTTATTTACACTACTACTCTTCAGCTGCTTCAGCATTCGCTGAACGCTCAACTAGCTCAATATAAGCCATTGGAGCATTATCTCCTGAACGGAAACCACATTTCAAAATGCGAGTATAACCCCCAGCACGTTGAGAAAAACGTGGACCTAATTCATTAAATAACTTAGCAACTGTATCTACGTTGCGTGTACGAGCAAAAGCTAAACGACGATTAGCTACGCTATCAACTTTTGCTAAAGTAATTAACGGCTCAACTACACGACGTAACTCTTTCGCTTTAGGTAAAGTTGTTTTGATAATCTCATGATTAATCAAAGAACTTGCCATATTACGAAACATCGCTTGGCGATGACTGCTGTTACGGTTTAATTGACGTCCACTCTTACGATGGCGCATAACCTTATTCCTTCTTAGAAAATCTAATACCTAAAATTATTCTTCAGCTATACTTGCTGGAGGCCAATTTTCAAGGCGCATACCCAGTGATAAGCCACGAGAAGCTAACACATCCTTGATCTCAGTAAGTGATTTCTTACCTAAATTAGGAGTTTTTAATAACTCAACTTCTGTACGTTGTACTAAATCACCGATATAGTGAATTGTCTCTGCTTTCAAACAGTTAGCAGAACGAACTGTCAGCTCTAAATCATCGACTGGACGAAGAAGAATAGGATCAAACTCCGGTTTTTCTTCTTTTACTTCAGGCTGACGAACATCACGCAAATCAACGAATGCGGCTAGTTGCTCCGCTAAAATCGTTGCAGCACGACGGATGGCATCTTCAGGATCTAATGTTCCATTAGTTTCCATCTCAATAATAAGCTTATCTAAGTCTGTACGTTGTTCGACACGAGCAGCTTCTACATTGTAAGCAATGCGATCTACTGGACTAAAACGTGCATCAACTAATAAGCGACCAATTGGACGATCATCATCTTGTAAATGTACACGAGCAGAAGCTGGTACATATCCACGACCACGTTGCACTCGAATTCTCATGCTAATCGACGCATTTTTATCTGTCAAATGACAGATAACATGGTCAGGATTCACAATTTCAACATCACCATCGTGCGTAATGTCTGCTGCAGTCACAGGGCCAATTCCAGATTTAGTTAGTGTCAAAATAATATCATCTTTATTTTGCACCTTTACCGCTAGACCTTTAAGGTTTAACAATACTTCAAGAATATCTTCTTGTACGCCTTCTTTACTGCTGTATTCATGTAATACACCATCAATTTCTACTTCTGTAACTGCATAACCAGGCATAGACGAAAGTAAAATGCGACGAAGTGCGTTACCTAATGTGTGGCCAAAACCACGCTCTAACGGTTCTAAGGTCACTTTTGCGTGAGTAGAACTAATTTGTTCAATATTCACTAAGTGTGGCTTTAAAAATTCTGTCACAGAACCCTGCATTTTATCCTCTCTTTGCTTTTAAGCACTACTTATTATTTAGAATAGAGCTCAACGATCAGATGTTCATTAATATCTGCTGATAGATCAGAACGTTCAGGTGTACGTTTAAACACACCTTCCATCTTTGTAGCATCAACTTCTAACCAAGTTGGTTTTTCACGTTGAGTCGCTAATTCTAATGATGCTTTGATACGTGCTTGTTTTTTTGATTTCTCACGAACAGCAACCACATCATCAACAGAAACTTGATAAGAAGGAATATTTACTACTCGACCATTTACCACAATAGATTTGTGACTAACTAACTGACGAGCTTCTGCTCTAGTTGCAGCAAATCCCATACGGTAAACAACATTATCTAAACGTCCTTCTAACAAGACTAATAAGTTCTCACCGGTATTACCTTTTAAACGGTTAGCTTCTTTATAGTAATTACGGAACTGACGTTCCAAAATACCATACATACGGCGAACTTTTTGTTTCTCACGAAGCTGACTACCATAGTCAGATAAACGAGGTTTACGAGCACCATGTTGACCTGGCGCTGTATCAATTTTACATTTTGACTCGATCGCTCGAACGCCTGATTTAAGGAATAAATCAGTACCCTCACGACGGCTTAGCTTGAGCTTTGGACCCAAATATCTTGCCATTTTCTTTCTCCAATTATTCTAACGTCAATTATACACGACGTTTTTTCGGTGGACGACAACCGTTATGAGGAATCGGAGTCACATCAGTAATGTTCGTGATACGGAAACCCGCTGCACTTAATGCACGGATTGTTGATTCACGACCTGGACCCGGTCCCTTAACCATAACCTCTAAATTCTTTAAACCAAACTCTTTAACAACTTCAGCACAACGCTCTGCTGCAACTTGAGCTGCAAATGGAGTTGATTTACGAGAACCACGGAAACCTGAACCACCAGCAGTAGCCCAAGCTAAAGCATTTCCTTGACGGTCAGTAATGGTTACGATTGTATTATTGAAAGATGCATGGATATGCGCAATGCCATCTGCGATCTGTTTTTTTACACGCTTACGCGCACGAACTGGTGTTTTAGCCATTTTTTATCTACTCCGATTATTTCTTGATCGGTTTGCGTGGACCCTTGCGAGTACGCGCATTAGTCTTAGTACGTTGACCACGTACTGGTAAACTACGACGATGACGCAAACCACGGTAACAACCTAGGTCTAATAGACGCTTGATACTCAAAGTCACTTCACGACGTAAATCACCTTCGACAGTAAATTTACCAACTTCTTCACGCAGTTTTTCAATCTGCTCTTCAGACAATTCTCTGATCTTTACATCTTCAGCAATACCCGCAGAAGCACAAATTGCTTGAGCACGAGTCTTACCGATACCATAAATAGCAGTTAATGCGATTACAGTGTGTTTTTGATCAGGAATGTTAATGCCTGCAATACGGGCCACTATGCACTCCTATTTTTATTTAATGTTATTGATATACTGATCTTGAAAAGCCCGTTTCAGGATACTCAAACAGTATATCAGGACGAAATTAGCTGAGCAGTATAACTACTCAGCTGGTTCTTTGCAAGAAAGAATATCAATTAACCTTGACGTTGTTTATGTTTCGCATCGTTGCAAATCACACGAACAACACCTTGACGTTTAACAACTTTACAGTTACGACATAATTTCTTAACTGAAGCACGAACTTTCATTGCTTATCCTTTTATGAAAGGGCTATTATTGCCCTAAGCCTTTCAGATTGGCTTTCTTCAACACAGAATCATACTGTAAAGACATTAAATGACTCTGAACTTGTGCGATGAAATCCATAATAACAACCACTACAATCAATAATGAAGTACCGCCTAATTGGAAAGGAACTTTCCATAATGATGTAATGATATACGGAACCAAACAAACAAAAGTAATATACAACGATCCAATTAAGGTTAAGCGAGTCATTACTTTATCAATATAACGAGATGTTTGTTCACCTGGTCTATAACCTGGTACAAACGCACCTGATTTCTTTAAATTATCCGCTGTATCACGTGGATTATATTGCATCCCTGTATAGAAAAATGCAAAGAAGATAACAGCCATAGCAAACAATACAATATATAACGGCTGACCTGGTTGCAATAATTGTGACAAATCAAACAACCATTCAAAACCTTCACTCTGACCAAACCATTGAGTAATACTCGCAGGAAATAATATCACACTTGATGCAAAAATTGCTGGAATAACCCCAGCCATATTCACTTTCAAAGGTAAATGTGAAGATCTTGCAGGCGCCATCATTCTTCCTTGCTGACGGCTAGCATAATTTACAACTATTCTTCTCTGTCCACGTTCAACAAAAACAACAAAATATGTTACTGCAAAAGCTATGAGTGCAATCAACAACAGAACAAGTAAAGAAATCTCTCCTTGACGAGCCTGCTCGATTGTTTGCCCAATAACAGATGGCAAACCTGCAACTATCCCTGCAAAAATTATGAGAGATATACCATTGCCAATTCCTCTTTCAGTGATCTGCTCACCAAGCCACATTAAGAACATTGTTCCTGTAACAAGACTAATCACAGAAGTTACATAAAATAGGATAGTAGGATTAGGCACTAGCCCTTGAATCATATTTGGTAAGGCCAAAGAAATACCTATTGACTGAATAAAAGCCAATAGTAAAGTGGCATATCGTGTATATTTGCTAATTTTACGTCTTCCAGCTTCACCTTCTTTCTTCAACTCAGCCAATGCAGGATGAATTGCTGTCAATAATTGTAAAATAATGGAAGCAGAAATATAAGGCATTATACCTAATGCAAATATAGAAGCCCTACTCAAAGCACCACCAGAGAACATATTAAACATATCAATGATGGTACCTTGTTGTTGATTGACTAACTCGGATAATACAGAAGCATCAATACCAGGAACAGGAATAAAAGAACCGATACGAAATACAACTAAAGCACCTAAAACAAATAACAATCTAGACTTTAATTCGCCAGTTCCTTTTTGAGTATTACCTTGAAATCCTGGTTGTTTAGCCATTTATTATTCCTCGATAGAACCACCAGCAGCTTCAATTGCTGCCTTTGCACCTTTGGTTACACGTAACCCTTTAATTACTAAAGCTTTTTCAACTTTACCAGATAAAATTACTTTTGCTGATAAAACATCCTTAGTAATAATGTTAGCTGCCTTAAGTGTTTCTAAAGTTACAACATTACCCTCTACTTTCTCTAATTCATTCAGACGAATTTCCGCTGAATGTAATGATTTAAGAGAAGTAAAGCCAAATTTTGGTAAACGACGATATAAAGGCATTTGACCACCTTCGAAACCGCGACGAACTCCGCCACCAGTACGAGATTTTTGACCTTTATGACCACGTCCACCTGTTTTACCTAAACCAGAACCAATACCACGGCCAAGACGCTTTTCATGATGCTTAGCGCCATCAGCTGGGGATAGAGAATTTAAACGCATTCTATTACTCCTCAACCTTAACCATATATGAAACCTGATTGATCATACCACGTACTGCTGGAGTATCGATCAATTCTACAGTATGGCGAATATGGCGCAGACCTAGTCCCTTTAATGTAGCTTTATGCTTCGGTAAACGAGCGATAGAACTACGAACTTGTGTTACTTTAATTGTTTTTGCCATATTCAATTACCCCAAAATATCATCAACGGTTTTACCACGTTTAGCAGCAACCATCTCTGGTGATTTCATATTTGCAAGAGCATCTATTGTTGCACGAACAACATTGATTGGGTTAGTTGAACCATACGCTTTTGATAAAACGTTACGAACACCTGCAACTTCCAATACTGAACGCATTGCACCGCCAGCGATGATACCTGTACCTTCACTTGCTGGTTGCATAAATACTCTAGAACCAGTATGAGAACCTTTAACTGGGTGTTGTAATGTACCTTCATTTAAGGCTACATTAATCATATTGCGACGAGCTTTCTCCATCGCTTTCTGGATTGCTGCTGGAACCTCACGAGCTTTACCATATCCAAAACCAACACGACCATTACCATCGCCTACCACTGTTAAAGCGGTAAAGCTCATAATACGACCACCTTTTACGGTTTTAGAAACACGGTTAACCGCGATTAGCTTTTCCTGCAGTTCACCAGCTTGTTTTTCGATGTTTGACATCTCAAATTCCTCTATTAGAACTGAAGACCAGCTTCACGAGCAGCATCTGCCAATGATTGAACTCGACCATGGTATTTAAAACCAGAACGATCAAATGCAACCGCTTCAATACCTTTAGCTAAAGCACGCTCAGCAACTAATTTACCAACTACTGCTGCTGCATCTTTATTACCAGTATATTTAACTTGCTCTTTAATTACTTTTTCAACAGTTGAAGCTGCTACTAGTACTTCTGAGCCATTAGGTGCAATAACCTGCGCATAAATATGACGAGGTGTGCGATGCACAACCAAACGGGTTGCACCTTGCTCTCTCATTAAATGACGTGCACGGCTTGCACGACGGATACGAGCTACTTTCTTATCCATAGTGTTACCTTACTTTACTTTTTCTTCGCTTCTTTTGTACGTACAACTTCATCTGAATAACGTACACCCTTACCTTTATAAGGCTCTGGACGGCGATATGCACGAATATCTGCTGCAACCTGACCAATTAACTGCTTGTCTGCACTCTTAAGAACAACTTCTGTCTGAGATGGACATTCAGCAGTTACACCAGCTGGCAACGTATGTTCTACAGGGTGAGAGAAACCTAAATTTAAGGCAACAACATTACCCTTAATTTGTGCTCTATAACCAACCCCAACCAATTGCAATTTCTTAGTAAAACCTTCAGTAACACCGATAACCATTGCATTTACAAGTGCGCGCGCAGTTCCTGCTTGTGCATCTGAATTAGCAACACCAATTCTTGGTGAAAAAGTTAATGCATTATCTTCATATTTCACTTCAACTGCATGATGAATCTCACGTGATAATTCACCATTTTTTCCTTTAACTGTTAATAGCTGACCGTTGAGTTTAACCTCAACACCGGCAGGAACATTAACAGGTGCTTTTGCAACACGAGACATTTTTCCTACCCCTTCATTACGCTACATAACATATAATTTCACCGCCGAGACCAGCTTGACGAGCTGCTCGATCAGTCATTACACCTTTTGATGTAGAAACAACAGCAATACCTAAACCACCCATAACTTTTGGTAATTCATCTTTACGTTTGTAAATACGAAGACCAGGACGGCTTACTCTCTGAATACTTTCTACAACAGGTTTATTTTGGAAATACTTTAACGTAATTTCCAACTCAGGTTTTGAACCTTCAACAATTTTGAAGCTCTCAACATAACCTTCTTCAGCTAAAACGTTTGCAATAGCAACTTTTAACTTAGAAGAAGGCATACTGATTGCAACTTTATTCGCTGCTTGACCGTTACGAATACGGGTCAGCATATCTGCGATTGGATCTTGCATGCTCATGTATTTACTCCCATGATTCCAAATTAAAAGAGGTATTACCAACTTGCCTTTTTAAGCCCAGGGATTTCTCCACGCATTGCTGCTTCACGAACTTTAATACGGCTTAGACCAAACTTACGAAGTACACCATGTGGGCGACCTGTTTGGGCGCAACGGTTACGCTGACGACTAGGGCTTGAATCACGTGGCAATGATTGTAATTTTAATACAGCATCCCAACGCTCTTCATCTGAAGAATTAACACCAGAAATAATCTTCTTTAACTCTTCACGCTTCTCGTAAAACTTATCAGCTAACTTCGCACGCTTTACATCGCGTGCAATCATTGATTGTTTTGCCATGATAACCTACCTTATTTACGGAATGGGAAATTGAAAGCAGCTAGTAAAGCTAGGCCTTCTTCATCATTTTTCGCTGTTGTGGTAATAGTAATATCTAAACCACGTACGCGATCTACTTTATCGTAATCGATCTCAGGGAAAATGATTTGTTCACGAACACCCATACTGTAATTGCCTCGACCATCAAAAGATTTTGTGTTTAAACCACGAAAATCTCGAGTACGAGGAACAGCGATAGTAATCAATCTTTCAAAGAACTCCCACATACGTTCACCACGTAGAGTTACTTTACATCCGATAGGATACCCTTGACGGATTTTAAAGCCAGCAACAGATTTGCGAGCTTTTGTAATTAAAGGTTTTTGACCGCTAATTGCTGCTAGATCTGCTACTGCATTATCTAGTAGTTTTTTATCGGTCAATGCTTCACCCACACCCATATTAAGGGTTATCTTTTCGATTCGTGGGACTTGCATGACAGACGAGTAGTTGAATTTAGTTTTCAATTCATTAACTACTTGCTCTCTGTAGTAATCATGCAGTTTCGCCATCGCATTACTCCAGTTAATTAAATTGTTTTATCGTTAGACTTAAAGAAACGAACTTTTTTTCCATCTTCAAATCTAAAACCTACACGGTCAGCTTTATTTGTTTCAGGGTTAAAGATAGCAACATTTGATACTTCAATTGCAGCTTCTTGTTTAACTAAACCACCTGGTTTTCCTAATGCAGGAACAGGTTTTTCATGCTTAGTTACAACATTAATACCTTCAACAAACACTTTACCATTTGGTAACACCTTAGTTACCTTACCACGCTTACCTTTATCTTTACCGGTAAGAACAATAACTTCATCGTTTTGACGGATCTTCGCAGCCATTACATTCTCCTTACAGTACTTCTGGAGCTAAAGAAATGATCTTCATAAACTTCTCAGAACGAAGCTCACGAGTCACAGGTCCAAAAATACGAGTACCGATTGGTTGCTCTGTATTATTATTTAAAATAACACAAGCGTTACCATCGAAACGAATAACCGCGCCATCTGGGCGACGAACACCCTTCTTGGTGCGCACAACAACTGCTTTTAACACATCACCTTTTTTAACTTTACCACGAGGAATTGCTTCTTTCACAGTAACTTTAATGATATCGCCAATTGCAGCGTAACGACGGTGCGATCCACCTAGAACCTTGATACACATTACGCTACGAGCCCCTGAATTATCAGCAACATCCAGCATAGTCTGTTCTTGGATCATATTAGTGCTCCGTTAAATAAAAAAACACCCTTTCGGGACGAATCCATCCTAAGTTGGACAGGCGTAGCATTATACACGCCGTTCAACTAAAGGACAACACAAAAAAAGTAAACGGTATAAAACCGTTTACTTTTCATACCAATCATTAATTAAGCAACTACTGCTTTCTCAACGACACGAACTAAAGTCCATGATTTAGTTTTAGAGAGTGGGCGACACTCTTTAATCTCAACTACATCACCTAATTTAGCATCGTTATTTTCATCATGTACATGTAATTTCGTTGTACGACGGATAAACTTACCATAAATTGGATGTTTAACTGTACGTTCAATAGCAATAACGAATGATTTATCCATTTTATCGCTAATTACTTTACCTTGTACTTTACGAATTTTATCAGTCATTACTCACCCGCTTTTTCTGTTAACACAGTTTTGATTTGTGCAATACTGCGACGCACTTGTTTTAACTGATGGGTTTGTTGAAGCTGACCGGTGGCTGCTTGCATACGCAACTTGAATTGCTCACCTAACAAGTTAACCAATTCAGCATTCAGCTCTTCAACACTTTTTGTACGTAGTTCTTGAGCTTTCATTACATCACCGTCTTAGTTACAAATGTGGTTTTAAACGGAAGTTTAGCTGCAGCTAATGCAAAAGCATTACGCGCAACTTCTTCAGAAACACCATCCATTTCATAGAGAACTTTACCCGGCTGGATTAAGGCTACCCAGTATTCTACATTACCTTTACCTTTACCCATACGGACTTCCAATGGTTTTTCAGTAATTGGTTTATCTGGGAATACACGAATCCAGATTTTACCTTGACGTTTTACTGCACGGCTCATCGCACGACGAGCTGCTTCAATTTGACGAGCAGTTAAACGACCACGACCAATTGCTTTTAAACCGAATGAACCGAAGCTCACTTCTGTACCACCCGCGAGACCACGGTTGCGTCCTTTGTGAACTTTACGGAATTTTGTACGTTTTGGTTGTAACATTCAGTGATCTCCTTATTTACGACCTTTGCGAGCAGGCTTTTTAGGCTGTGTCGCTGGTTCTTTCTCAGATTCAATCACTGCAGCCATCCCACCAAGAATTTCACCTTTGAAGATCCATACTTTAATACCGATTACTCCGTATGTAGTATTAGCTTCAGCAGTATTATAATCGATGTCAGCACGAAGTGTATGCAAAGGTACACGACCTTCACGATACCATTCTGAACGTGCGATTTCTGCACCACCTAAACGACCGCTAACTTCAACTTTGATACCTTTAGCACCTAAACGCATTGCATTTTGTACCGCACGTTTCATTGCACGACGGAACATAACACGTCTTTCAAGTTGAGAAGCAATGCTATCTGCAACTAATTTTGCATCTAGCTCTGGTTTTTTCACTTCTGCGATGTTGATTTGTGCTGGAACACCTGCAATTTTAGAAACTGCATTTCTTAATTTTTCAACATCTTCGCCTTTTTTACCGATAACGATACCTGGACGAGCAGTATGAATTGTTACACGGATGCTTTTTGCTGGACGCTCAATAGTGATGCGTGACACAGAAGCATTCGCTAACTCTTTATTTAAAAATTTACGTACTTTGAAATCGCCATCTAAGTTAGATGCGAAATCTTGTGTATTCGCGAACCAAGTAGAGCTCCAAGGCTTAACAATACCAAGGCGAATACCATGTGGATGTACTTTTTGACCCATTTGTTATTCTCCTACTGATTAACGATCTGACACAACCACAGTAATGTGGCTTGTACGTTTTAAAATACGATCGGCACGACCTTTAGCACGTGGCATTACACGTTTCATGCTTGGACCTTCATCAACGAAGATCTTTGCAACTTTAAGGTCATCGACATCTGCACCATCATTGTGCTCTGCATTTGCAATAGCTGATTCTAATACTTTCTTAACTAAAGACGCTGCTTTTTTATTTGTGAAAGTTAAAATTTCTAGTGCTTGTGCAACTTTTTTACCGCGAATTAAATCAGCAACTAAGCGAGCTTTTTGGGCAGAAGTACGAGCGTAACGATGTTTTGCAATAGTTTCCATCTTTTACCTCTATCTCTTAGCTTTCTTATCTGCGGCATGACCGCGGTATGTACGAGTCGGTGCAAATTCACCTAATTTATGACCGATCATTTCATCAGAAACATAAACTGGAACATGCTGACGACCATTATGGACTGCGATGGTCAATCCGATCATTGATGGAATGATCATTGAACGACGGGACCAAGTTTTAATTGGTTTTTTATCCCCGCTTTCCACCGCCTTCTCTACCTTCTTCAACAAGTGTAGGTCAAGGAATGGACCCTTCTTGAGAGAACGTGGCATGGCTTACCTCTTAATTAATTAAAAATTTATTTACCACGACGACGTACGATAAATTTATCTGTACGTTTGTTATGGCGAGTTTTCTTACCTTTGGTTTGAACGCCCCAAGGAGTAACAGGGTGTTTACCGAAGTTACGACCTTCACCACCACCGTGAGGGTGATCGACTGGGTTCATTGCAGTACCACGAACTGTTGGACGAATACCTCTCCAACGGTTTGCACCTGCTTTACCAAGAACGCGAAGCATATGCTCTGAATTGCCTACTTCACCAATAGTAGCAGAACATTCAGCTAAAACTTTACGCATTTCACCTGAGCGAAGACGTAAAGTTACATAATTACCTTCACGAGCAATAATTTGTACGTATGCACCTGCAGAACGAGCGATTTGACCGCCTTTTCCTGGTTTTAATTCTACATTGTGAATTGTTGAACCTACAGGGATATTACGCATTGGTAATGAGTTACCTACTTTAATTGGCGCTGAAACACCCGCTTGAATTTGATCACCTACAGATAAACCTTTAGGAGCCAAAATATAACGGCGTTCACCATCTTTATAAAGTACTAATGCAATATTAGCAGAACGATTTGGATCATATTCTAAACGTTCAACAACAGCAGGAATATTTAATTTATTACGTTTAAAATCAATTAAACGGTAATGCTGTTTATGACCACCACCGATATGACGAGTGGTAATACGACCTAAATTATTACGACCACCACTTTTAGACTTAGAGTCTAATAATGGAGCATAAGGTTTACCCTTATGTAATTCTGCGTTAACAATTTTTACTACATGACGACGACCAGCGGAGGTCGGCTTACATTTAACGATAGCCATAGTTTTCTATTCCTCCGAATTACTCTGTTGCACCTTCAACAAAGTCAAGTGATTGACCTTCTTGAAGAGTAACATATGCTTTTTTCCAGTCACTACGACGACCTGTTTTTGTACCACGACGTTTAGTTTTACCTTTAACAACCACAGTACGTACAGAATCAACCTTTACTTCAAAAAGCTGTTCAACTGCTTTAGCAACTTCCGCTTTATTAGAATCTAAAGCTACTTTAAAAACAATCGTATTCGCTTTTTCAGCATTATTTGTTGCTTTCTCAGAGATATGAGGTGCTTTAAGCACTTTTAGCAAACGTTCTTGTTGAATCATGCTAACATCTCCTCAATTTGTTTTACTGCATCAACAGTCATAACTACTTTATCAAAAGCAATTAAACTTACTGGATCGATAGCTTGAACATCACGAACATCTACTTTGTATAAGTTACGTGCAGCCAAGAATAGATTTTCATCTAAACTCGCAGTAATGATAAGCGCATCTGTTAATGCCATATCTTTCAATTTCTGTACCAAAACTTTAGTTTTAGGTGCTTCAATTTCAAACTTCTCAACAACAACTAAACGATCTTGACGAACAAGTTCAGATAGAATGCTCTTGATTGCACCGCGGTACATTTTTTTATTTACTTTTTGGCTATGATCTTGTGGTTTTGCAGCAAATGTAATACCACCAGAACGCCAGATTGGTGATTTAACATCACCAGCACGAGCACGACCCGTACCTTTTTGACGCCAAGGTTTTTTACCTGAACCAGACACTTCAGCACGAGTTTTTTGAGCACGAGATCCTTGACGAGCACCTGCTGCATAAGCAACAACTACTTGATGGATAAGAGCTTCATTAAACTCACGTCCGAAGGTAGTTTCAGAAACCGCTAATGCACTTTGTGCATCTCTTACGACTAATTCCATCTCTAACTCCTAGACTTATGCTTTAACTGCTGGTTTAACAATAACATCACTATTAGTTGCGCCAGGTACAGAACCTTTAACTAATAATAATTTACGCTCAGCATCTACACGAACAACTTCAAGTGATTGAACAGTTACACGCTCAGCACCTAAATGTCCTGCCATTTTTTTACCTTTAAACACACGACCTGGAGTTTGGTTTTGACCAATAGAACCAAGTACACGATGTGATAAAGAGTTACCGTGAGTTGCATCTTGAGTACGGAAATTCCAGCGTTTAACACCACCAGCAAAACCTTTACCTTTTGATGTACCAGTAACATCTACTTTTTTAACATCTGTGAAGATGTCTACGTTGATTTCTTGACCTAAAGTGAATTCTTCACCTTCAGTACGAAATTCCCATAAACCGCGACCAGCTTCAACACCTGCTTTAACGAAATGACCTGCTTCAGGCTTAGTTACACGATTCGCTTTTTTCGAACCTGTTGTAACTTGAACTGCAGTATAGCCATCGTTTTCAAGAGTTTTAACCTGAGTCACACGGTTGGCTTCGATTTCGATTACAGTAACTGGAACTGAAACGCCATCTTCATTAAAGATGCGAGTCATTCCAACTTTACGACCGACTAAACCAATCATTGTAATAACCTCTTAATTAACCTAGGCTGATCTGCACGTCAACGCCGGCAGCCAAATCTAAACGCATTAACGCATCAACAGTTTTTTCTGTTGGCTCAACAATATCCACTAAACGTTTGTGGGTACGAATCTCATATTGATCACGTGCGTCTTTGTTAACGTGTGGTGAAATCAATACAGTGAAACGTTCTTTACGTGTTGGTAAAGGAATCGGACCACGAACTTGCGCCCCTGTACGTTTAGCTGTTTCTACGATCTCCGCTGTAGATTGATCAATTAAACGATGATCAAAAGCTTTCAAGCGGATACGGATTCTTTGGTTCTGCATTAGACCAGAGCTCCATTAATATTTAGCTAATAAAAAAACCGAACCACCACTTAAAAATACCTAAGGGGGCACAGTCATACCTTGTTATAGTCCTCTAATTGAGAACATTTTATGTATTACAAAATCTGTAATACCACCTAATAAATGATTACATTAGGAGACTATTAATTTAATAGTGTTTGGATTCTACAAGAATTCGATAAGTGAATCAAGCTATATTTAATCACTATATGTAAACATAAAAATTCTCAGCTACGTCATCACCCGCCAAATTTCTGGTTAAAATTTAACCCAAAAGGGATTTTTTTTACAATTTTTCGATATATCTCACAAAAAAACTAATCATTATTGATTGCAAATGTAATTTCATAAAGTAATTATCATTATCGAGGATATTTTCTCACCTAATTAACTTATTTATCCATAACCTATGAGGATTCTAATGACTTACATAGAAATGCAAACACAAGAAATTCGTAACTTACTTCTACCCATACTTGGTCAAACTACCGCAAAAACTTATTTTTCCTATTATGGAATATTCAAAGATTGCATCATGATAGGACTCTATAAAGAAGGATTATTCTATCTAAAAATTTCGGAAAAATTCTTTTCAGATTTAAATCAATACCAGGAGATTACCAGTTTATCAGATCCTAATATTAAACAATCAAGTAAATATTATTTTATGCCTAACATTATTCTAAATAATATAGAAAAACATAGTGATTGGTTCACTGATAGTTTTGCTGATATAAAACAAGCGAAAGATACATCTTATTTACAAAAAAGGAATAGAATCAGTTCATTGCCTAATATGAATTTAAATTTAGCAAGAACACTCAAAAAAGTGAACGTAATAACGAAAGAGGATTTAATTGACAAAGGGGAAGTTTGTATCTTTGTCGATCTGATCAAACTTGGTATAGACGTAGATCATATTATCTTGTTCAAACTATATGGAGCAATAAACAACCAATTTATTTATACCATGTCCACTAATATAAAGCTGCATCTACTGAAAGATGCAAATCAAGCCCTAAATCATGCGGGACTGAGAAAAAGGTTTAACATAAATTTATGATCCACATCACAAAATTTATAAAAAACAGAAGGGAATCTTTTGTATATCATTTCTTTATTATTTTGTGAGTGCTAACATTCCCTTGATTATTATTTATTAAATCTTAGGAGAAAATCATGGAATTTCGTATCGAAAAAGACACGATGGGCGAAGTTAAAGTACCAGCCAATCGCTATTGGGCAGCCCAAACTGAACGCTCTCGTAATAATTTTAAAATTGGACCTGAAGGTTCGATGCCTAAAGAAATTATTGAGGCATTTGGTTATCTGAAAAAAGCGGCGGCTTATGCAAACCATGATTTAGGCGTGCTTCCTGTAGACAAACGCGATCTGATTGCAACCGCTTGTGATGAAATCCTCGCAAATAAGTTAGAGGGAGAATTTCCACTCGTTATTTGGCAAACTGGTTCAGGTACACAATCTAACATGAATGTAAATGAAGTCGTTGCTAATCGTGCTCACGTTTTAAATGGCGGAAAATTAGGTGAAAAATCAATTATTCACCCTAATGATGATGTAAATAAATCTCAATCATCTAATGATACTTATCCAACCGCAATGCATATTGCTGCATACAAAAAAGTAGTGGAACATACACTTCCAGCAGTAAAACGTTTACAAAAAACATTAGCTGATAAATCAGAAGCATTTAAAGATGTTGTAAAAATCGGACGTACTCACTTAATGGATGCCACTCCATTAACTCTAGGACAAGAATTTTCAGCTTATGCAGCTCAGCTTTCTTTCGGCATTAAAGCCCTAGAACATACCCTACCTCATTTATCTGAATTAGCGCTAGGCGGTACTGCTGTTGGTACAGGATTAAATACACCACAAGGTTATGATGTAAAAGTTGCAGAATATATTGCTAAATTTACAGGTTTACCATTTGTAACTGCACAAAATAAATTTGAAGCTTTAGCTACTCATGATGCAATCGTAGAAACTCACGGAGCATTAAAACAATTAGCTGTTTCACTGTATAAAATTGCGAATGACGTTCGTTTATTAGCCTCTGGTCCTCGCTCTGGAATCGGTGAAATCTTAATTCCTGAAAATGAACCAGGTTCATCTATCATGCCAGGTAAAGTAAACCCAACACAATGTGAAGCAATGACAATGGTATGTGCACAAGTATTAGGTAATGATACAACTATCTCATTTGCGGGTACACAAGGACATTTCCAATTAAATGTATATAAACCTGTTATGGCATTTAATTTCCTACAATCAGCCCAATTGTTAGGCGATGCTTGTATTTCATTTGAAGAACACTGTGCATCAGGTATTGAACCAAACCATCCAAGAATCAAACAACAATTGGAACAATCTTTAATGTTAGTTACCGCGTTAAATACCCATATTGGTTATGAGAATGCGGCTAAGATAGCAAAAACTGCACATAAAAATGGTACAACATTAAAAGAAGAAGCTATTAATTTAGGCTTATTGACGGAAGAACAGTTTGATGAATGGGTCAGACCAGAAGATATGGTTGGTAGTCTAAAATAAAATTAATTACCAAATCTAACTACAGTGAGGGGATTTTATCTAATTTATAGATAAAATCCCCTCACTAAATATCAATAAAAAATCCTATAATTACACAAATATACACTATACTTTTTTACAATGAGTGTCTCAATTGCAGCCCTGTAGGTATATTGCCGCTAAATTCAAATTCTGCTTTATAAATTAGTACCCTAACTCCTTGCTGAATTGCCTGTTCTAATAATTCCGCATACTTTTTATCTATATGTTCAGCTACTTTAAAACTTGTAATACCTGAATGTAGAACCGCGAAGAAAATGACGGCTTGTTTGTTTTGGCTTGGTAATAATGCAAGTTCTCTTAAATGCTTTTGACCTCTCTCTGTTTTGGCATCAGGAAACAGCCCCTCCCCATTATCCGTCAATAATGTGGTCGATTTTACCTCCACAAAACAATCATTCATCCCCGATTGTTTCAATAAAAAATCAATACGGCTGTTCTCTTCCCCATACTTCTGTTCAGGTAAAATCTGCGTATATTCTGCTAACTCACTGATCCATCTATTTTCTAATGCCTCTGCTACCAATTGATTCGCTCTTTGAGTATTAACACAAATAAAATCTCCGTGGATTGTTTGAGTTAATTCCCAAGTATTCGGGTATTTTCTCTTCGGGTTATCAGAAGTCGAAAACCACACCGTATCTCCTTCATTGGCACAACCTGTCATCGCACCTGTATTGGGGCAATGAATCGTAACTGTTTCACCTGTGGGTAAAAGTATGTCTGCTAAAAAACGTTTATAACGACGAAGTAATGTTCCCTGTGATAAGGTTGGAAGTTGCATGATTCATAATCTTTATTGAAATAATAAAAAGCCACACTAATGGATGCATTAATGTGGCACAAAGTGAATTCAAAAATAATTATTTACCAAAACTATTTTTGATTTTTTGATCGGTATTATATTGAGACAAAGCGTAAACAGCCCAAATGGTTGCAGGAATCCAACCTAATAAGGTAATTTGTAAAATCAAACAGATAATTCCTGAGATTGGACGCCCAATGGTAAAAAAGGTTAACCATGGTAATAAAAAAGCGATTAATAAACGCATAATACTCCTTTCTAACTAATTAAAATCATTAGCTGTACAAAACAGCACTAAATTTTTACTATTTTTCCACATTTTTGTCAAAAGATAAAATAAAATCAAATTATGACAGATCGCCAAGATGTATTACAATCATATCGAATACACAAATCACCATAAGGCCAAGGCTAATAGAAGTTATGAAAAAACAGCCTATTTATCCATTAGCACAAGCAAAAGTATCGGATACTTTTGCTTCATCCGTGTTAAATTGGTATCAACAATACGGACGAAAACACCTTCCTTGGCAGCAAAATAAAACGCTTTATGGTGTTTGGCTTTCTGAAGTCATGCTACAACAAACTCAAGTAGCAACGGTGATTCCTTATTTTGAGCGTTTTATCACACGTTTTCCTACTATTACTGATCTCGCCAATGCATCTATTGATGAAGTTTTACATTTATGGACTGGACTTGGTTACTACGCTCGAGCAAGAAATTTGCATAAAGCTGCACAAATTGTGCGTGATAAACATAACGGTGAATTTCCCACACTATTTGAAGATGTTTTAACCTTATCCGGTATAGGCAGAAGTACAGCGGGAGCAATTTTATCCTCTGTTTTGAATGCTCCCCATCCTATTCTTGATGGAAATGTTAAGCGTGTACTCTCTCGCTATTTTGCTATTGAAGGATGGCCAGGTGAGAAAAAAATTGAAAATAAATTATGGGAACTGACCGCTTGTATCACTCCTACCACACAAGTTGCTGATTTTAACCAAGCCATGATGGATTTAGGCGCAATGATTTGCGTGAGATCTAAGCCAAAATGTACATTATGTCCCTTAGAAAAAGGGTGCCAAGCGAATGCAGAAAATGCTTGGCAAAAATACCCAACCAAAAAGCCGAAAAAAGCGTTACCCATCCGCCAAAGTTACTTTTTGATTTTACAATCGGGTACAAAAATTCTATTAGAAAAGCGTGAAGATAAAGGAATTTGGGGAGGTTTATTTGCTTTTCCTCAATTTACATCCCTTGAGGAACTCAAGCGGTCAGATTTAGTCAAAAATATGAAAATTTCTCAACATCTCATTGCATTTAGGCATACATTTAGTCATTTTCACTTAGATATTTATCCCATCTTGTTCCAAACAGAAGTGAACGAGTGCCAAGAAAATAAGGGTAATTACATGGCTTCTGTATCATCTAATGGAGAATATTGGTATGATTTGCAGCAACCTAGTGAAATTGGCTTAGCAACACCAGTTAAACGAATTTTAGACGAATTAGTGTATAACCAACAATAAAAAAGGAAACAAAATGCCTCGTACAGTTTTTTGCGAATATTTTAAAAAAGAGTTAGATGGTTTAGATTTTCAACTCTACCCTGGCGAGTTGGGCAAACGTATTTTTGACACTATAAGTAAACAAGCTTGGTCTGAATGGATCAAAAAGCAAACAATGTTAGTGAATGAAAAAAAATTAAATATGATGAATCCAGAACATCGCCAAATTCTAGAACAAGAAATGATTAACTTCTTATTTGAAGGTAAGGATGTTCATATAGAAGGTTATGTACCTGTATCCAAAACAAAATGAAGGTTTTAACATGAAAAAGGTAACTAAATTTCTTCCTCTTGCCGTACTTATCTCATTCCTTGCCGCATGTAGCAGCACGCCACCGAAACCCACTAAAAAAAGCAGTGGGGGAAGAGCTTACCCAGAATACGGTAAAGATACAAATGGACTAGATATTCTGACTGGACAATTTTCCCATAATATAGACCAAATATGGGGTGTAAATGAATTATTAGTTGCAACACGTAAAGATTACGTAAAATATACTGATAAATACTACACACGTAGCCATATTAGCTTTGAAGATGGTCAAATATTAATTGAAACACTCGGCGATCAAAATCACCTAAGAAATTCTATTATACATACATTATTAATGGGATCTGACCCCTCTGGTATTGACCTTTTCGCCTCTGGCGATACGCCGATCAGTAGCCAACCATTTTTAGAAGGACAAGTTGTCGATCAGTTTGGAAGAACAGTAACGAACATTTCTGTAGCCAATGACTTTGCAACCTACCTTATCCAGAACAAAATGAAAACTAGACGTTTGCAAAATGGTTATACTGTGACTTATGTTAATATTACAATGACAGAAAATCATGTTGCTGTTCGTGCAAGACGTTATTTACCGATTGCTAGACGAGCTTCTAAGACCTATGGCATTGATATGAGCTTGATCCTTGGCATTATGGAAGTGGAGTCAGCATTTAACCCTTATGCGGTGAGTTATGCCAATGCAATCGGATTAATGCAAATTGTGCCAAGAAGCGCAGGGCGAGATATTTTTGTGCGTAAAGGATTCAGTGGACAGCCTGATAAAGCTTATCTATATAATCCATCACAAAATGTCGATGCTGGTACGCATTACTTAGCGATTTTAAGAGATGAATACTTAAGTGATATCACTAATCCTACTTCTAAACGCTATGCAATGATTTCTGCGTATAACAGTGGTGCAGGTGCAGTGTTACGTGTTTTCGATAGTGATAAATGGGCAGCAATGAATAGAATTAGTAATTTAAGCCCAGATGCGGTGTATCGTATTTTAACTACAGCACACCCTTCTGCCCAAGCTAGAAATTACTTAGTCAAAGTAAATGCAGCTCAACAAAAATACTTACATGTACGATGAATAGCTGTTTTTAATACAACTTGAATAAAAATCGGGCTATTGAGCATATTTCTTTTATTTTTTCTAAAAAAGTATTTGACGAGGTTAAGGAAAATTAGCATAATGCACCCCGCAAACGACGAGTCGCCTCGATAGCTCAGTCGGTAGAGCAGGGGATTGAAAATCCCCGTGTCGGTGGTTCGATTCCGCCTCGAGGCACCATTTTGCAAAGCTCAATTCCTCCTTAGTTCAGTCGGTAGAACGGTGGACTGTTAATCCATATGTCGCAGGTTCGAGTCCCGCAGGAGGAGCCATATTCTGAAGCCCTGATATTTATTATCGGGGCTTTATCTTTTCTAAACTACTATTCCTGATAGTTTAATACCTAAGAAAACAAGTCAAGACTATAAACGAGAAAATTTTCATTTTGTGATCTTTATCGAATTTCTAAGATTTTTTTGGTGTAATACTTCGTTTTTAGAACAAAAAAAGATATTATCACTGCATAAGACAGATTTATAAATAATCTCTCAAAATCGTCATTTTTACACGACATTACTCTCCATTGGTAATGTCGTTTTTTTCTTTGAGAAACTATCCCCATCGGGCGAATTCAATATAATCATTTAATTCATTAAATTGCTTTAGCCACTTCTGCCATTGGATTTTATCGACTTTGACGGTAACAACTCGATCGCCAAATTCATTAAAGCTTTCTTGTTGAATACAGTTGTGCAAACGGAATTGAGTATAAATATGCCCTGCGGTAGGCGGTAATAAGAGCGTTTCTGTAATAAGCTCATTTTTAAGCAGTAATCGCATGGCTTCAAAGAGTAAATCAATGCCCTGATTTGCTTGAGCAGAAACATAAACCGCAACAGGTTTATTTTCATCCGAATATTCAATATGAGGTGAAATATCCTCTAATTGATCCACTTTATTAAAAACCAATAATGTTGGGATTTCTAATGCCCCAATTTCTGATAAAACCTGATTTACCGCATCAATATTTTCGTTTTTACGTTCATCTGCGGCATCAATGATATGGAGTAATAACGTCGCATCTGTCGTTTCCTGTAACGTCGATTTGAAGGCTGACACTAAGTCATGGGGCAGAAAACGAATAAAGCCCACTGTATCGGCTAAAATCGTCGTACCCACGTCTTGTACCTCAATGCGACGTAAAGTCGGGTCTAAGGTAGCAAAGAGCTGATCTGCGGCATATACACCCGCATTTGTAATTGCATTGAATAAGGTAGATTTACCCGCATTTGTATATCCCACTAAGGATACCGTTGGGATATCGGCTTTTTGGCGTGTTTTACGATTCTGATTGCGTTGTTTATTCACTTTCTCTAAGCGATTCTGCAATTGTTGAATACGCACTTTAATCAAACGTCTATCCGTTTCTAATTGCGTTTCTCCGGGACCTCGTAAGCCAACCGCACCACCTTTTTGTTGATCTTGGTTACCTAAACGTCTCACAAGACGAGTCGATAAATGGCGAAGTTGAGCGAGCTCAACTTGTAATTTACCTTCGTGGGATCTCGCTCGTTGAGCGAAGATATCCAAAATTAAGCCTGTTCTATCCACCACTCGACAATTACAAATGGATTGTAAATTACGTGCTTGTGCAGGGCTTAACTGATGATTGACTAAGACCACCGTTGCACCTAATTCCTCGACCGCATCCGCAATTTCTTGCGCCTTTCCTTGCCCGACATAATATTTAATGTGGGGAGCAGAACGTGATGTGGTTAATACCGAAACGACTTCTACACCCGCTGATTCTGCTAAGGTTTGAAATTCAATTAAATTATCAATATCTTTAACTTGTGAAAGATAGAGATGAACAAGTATGGCTTTATCTTGAGAGGAAGAATGAGAAGAGCCAAACAAGCTAGTATTCTCGTTTGGCTGATTAAAATTATGTTCTAATGTGTTAATAGCTACTATTCCGCTGTTTCACTTACTTCTGTAACCTGAGTCTGTGGCTGAGATTGTTGGTTTACATTATTGTTATTATGAGTAATCGCACGTGCTGGAACCACAGTAGAAATCGCATGTTTATATACCATTTGACTCACTGTGTTTTTAAGTAAAATTACAAATTGATCGAATGATTCAATTTGTCCTTGCAGTTTAATTCCATTGACTAAATAGATTGACACAGGAATACGCTCACGACGTAGTGCATTCAAATACGGATCTTGTAAAGATTGACCTTTTGCCATTTTATTATCCTTCTAATAATTATAGTTTTAAAATTTATCAAGCTGCCAAAGGCATACCGATATTATCATAAATTGTTTTGTTTTTGTGCTAATTTTTCGATCATTTTTTGATAAGATGACTCAGGATCCAAGCTATCTAGCCATTCCAACTCACTTGTCCAACCTCTTAACCATGTAATTTGTCGTTTGGCTAATTGACGGGTTGCACTAATCCCTTTGAAAATTGCTTCATCTAAACTTACTCCGCTCGCTAAATATTCCCACATTTGACGATAACCTACACAGCGAATCGATGGTAAGTTAATATGCAAATCTCCCCGTACAAATAACCGCTTAACTTCTTGTTCAAAGCCAAGCTCGATCATTTTGTGAAAGCGTTGCTCAATACGTTGATGCAAAACAGCACGTTCTTGCGGTGCAATCGCAAACTGCAAAATATCATAAGGTAATGCTTCGCCTTGCTGAGCGGTGAGTTCCGTCATTGTTTTGCCTGAAATATAAAATACTTCAAGCGCACGATTAATCCGTTGGCTATCATTGGGATTAATCCGCTGACCTGCTACAGGATCAATACGTAACAATTCTTGATGCAATGTAGCCCACCCTTCTTGCTCCGCTCGTATTTCAATTTTTGAGCGAATTTCTGGATCAGCAGAAGGCAAAGGGGATAACCCATCTAACAAGCCTTTGTAATAAAGCATTGTGCCACCCACAAGTAATGGGATTTTACCTTGAGCGGTAATCTCAGCCATTTCTCGTAACGCATCTTCACGGAAATTTGCTACAGAGTAGCTTTCGGCGGGATCGATAATATCGATCAAACGATGAGGGGCTAAAGCCAATTCTTCTTTACTTGGCTTAGCGGTACCGATATCCATTCCTCGATAAATTAAGGCAGAATCAACACTAATTACCTCGACAGGTAAAGTTTGACGTAGCTTAATCGCTAAATCCGTTTTACCCGAAGCGGTCGGACCCATTAAAAAAATTGCGAGTGGTTTTTGCATAAAATTAATCATTAATAAAAAGCGGTGAGATTGTAACAAAACTTTGCAAAAAGTCTTAATAATCTTACCGCTTGTGGAAAATAGGTTTCAATCTATCACTGATTTTGTAGCTTAATCCAACAATCCTTTCAATTTGTATAACACTTCAAGGGCTTGTTTTGGCGTTAGCCCATCGGGATCGATATCTTGTAGTGCTAATTCCACTGCTGAAGGTTCATTAGACACAACAAGCGGTGAGTTTGCTGGTTCATTTTGCACATTTTCAGATAACCAATCTTGCTGTGGATCTTCGTGTAGCATATTAGTTTGTTGCGATAATTGTTCTAGCTGAGAGAGTTTTTGTTTCGCCAATTTGATAACAGGTTTCGGTACTCCCGCTAATGCAGCCACTGCTAGACCATAACTCTTACTTGCTGCCCCTTCTTGCACAGCGTGCATAAAGGCGATGGTATCGTTATGCTCTAAAGCATCTAAATGCACATTCGCCACACCTTTGAGCTGATTTGGTAAGCTAGTTAATTCAAAATAATGGGTTGCAAATAACGTGAGCGATTGGGTTTTCTTTGCCAACCATTCAGCACATGCCCACGCTAAAGAAAGTCCATCATAGGTTGAAGTGCCTCGCCCAATTTCATCGACAAGGACTAAACTATTTTCAGTGGATTGGTGCAAAATATTCGCCATTTCAGTCATTTCGACCATAAAGGTTGAGCGACCCGAAGCTAAATCATCAGAAGCACCAATTCGGGTAAAAATACGGTCAATTGGACCAATTTCCGCACTGTCCGCAGGCACAAAACTACCGATATATGCCATTAAGGTAATCAGGGCGATTTGACGCATATAGGTACTTTTTCCGCCCATATTCGGACCTGTTACGATCAACAAATGGCGTTGAGCATCTAAATAGACAGGGTTGGCAATAAAGGGATCTTTCAACACTTGCTCAACCACAGGATGTCGCCCACCTTTGATATTGATACCTCGTTTCGTATTAAAAGTTGGCATTACGTAATGTAGGCTTTCTGCCCGCTCAGCAAGGTTCGTTAAGACGTCTAATTCTGCCAAAATTAAACTGGTTAATTGCAATTCTGCAAGATGTGGCAAAATCAGATCAAACAATTCATCATACAGTTGTTTTTCTAATGCTAGAGATGCCCCTTTCGCCTTTAAAACTTTATCTTCGTAGGTTTTTAATTCAGGAATAATATATCGCTCGGCATTTTTTAATGTTTGACGGCGAACATAATGTATTGGGGCTTTGTGAGCTTGCCCTTGGCTAATTTGAATGTAATAGCCGTGCACCGCATTAAAACCGATTTTAAGGGTATCAATTCCTGTTTTTTCACGCTCTCTTACTTCAAGATCTTCTAAAAATTGCGTTGCTCCAGCGGATAAACTTCGCCATTCATCTAATTCTGCATTGTAGCCTTCGGCAATGACCCCTCCATCACGAATCAGCTGTGGTGGATTATCAATAATCGCACGCTCAAGTAACTCATGAAGTTCGCTAAAATCGTCCATTTTTGCCAACATTTGATCCAAGCAAGCGGTAAGATTACCCGTATATTTTGCAATATCGGGCAATTGTGCTAATGCGGTTTTTAAACGAGTGAGATCACGAGGACGAGCAGTACGTAAAGCCACTCGAGCCAAGATACGCTCCATATCGCCAACTTGTTGCAATAAAGGCTGTAAGACCTCTACCCGTTCATTTTGTTGTAAAGCAAGAATAGTTTGCTGGCGATTATGCAATTTAGTGAAATCTCGAGTGGGTTGGTGAATCCAACGTTTCAGTAAACGGCTACCCATTGGTGTTACACATTTATCCAAAACAGAGGCAAGCGTATTTTCAAGCCCGCCTGTTAAATTGGTGGTGAGTTCTAAATTTCTACGGGTTGCGGAATCCAATAAAATGGTTTCGCTGTTTTGCGATAAATGAATAGAATTGATATGCGGTAATGCCGTACGCTGTGTTTCTTGCGCATAATGTAATAAACAGCCCGCAGCACATAATGCGACTGTCGCTTTTTCTACGCCAAAGCCTGCTAGACTTTGTGTACCAAATTGGCGGTTGAGTAATTGGATTGCTGTGACTAATTCAAATTCCCAAATCGGACGACGACGTAACCCTTTGTAATGTTCCAACATTGCTTTTTCGGCAAAATCTTCTGGGTATAAGATTTCAGCAGGTTGCGTACGTTGTAACTCGGCACTCAATAAGGCTGTATTCGGCAATTCGGTGATTAAAAATCGCCCTGAAGTCATATCTAAGGTAGCAAGAGCGTAGGTATTTTTTTCCTGATAAACACACGCGACTAAATTATCTTGTCGTTCTGGTAGCAATGCCTCATCACTCACAGTACCGGGAGTTACAATACGCACTACTTTTCGCTCAACAGGCCCTTTACTTGTAGCTGGATCGCCAATTTGCTCACAAATTGCCACCGACTCACCCAATGCGACTAATTTTGCTAAATAACCTTCAACAGAATGATAAGGCACTCCCGCCATTGGGATTGGCTCACCTGCGGATTGTCCTCGCTTAGTGAGGGAAATATCTAATAATGATGCTGCTTTTTTTGCATCGTCATAAAATAACTCGTAAAAATCCCCCATTCGGTAAAACAGCAAAATTTCTGGATTTTCTGCTTTAATTTTCAAATACTGTGTCATCATTGGAGTGTGTTGGGTAGAATTTTCTATATTTTTCATTGAGTTATATTAGTGATTAGATGAATAAATTAAGCATAAATAGATCACTTGCGTAATGCAATATGCGATAAATAAAAATATCCCTTCATTATACTTAAATGAAGGGATATCGTCGAAATTATGTAATGGTTAAATTTCTTGCAATATCATAAAATAAGTACTAACAGAAAAATTGTTAGTACTTAAACAACAGAATTACTCAGCTGAAGAAATACGTTTCATATCAGTCATATAACCACGAAGTTCTTGACCAATAAGCTCAACAGGGTGGTTACGGATGACTTCGTTTACATCTCTTAAAGTAATATTATCGATTTCTGTTGCTGGTGTTGGTTCACCAATATCGCCTTTTCGTAAAGTTGGCACTAATTTTTCACGTAAAATTGGACCTGCAACGTTAGCAAATAGATAGTTACCATATTCTGCAGTATCAGAGATAACCACATTCATTTCATAAAGACGTTTACGTGCAATTGTATTCGCAATTAATGGTAATTCGTGAAGTGATTCATAATAAGCAGATTCTTCATAAATACCACTTGCCACCATTGTATCGAAAGCAAGTTCAACACCCGCTTTAACCATTGCGATCATTAATACGCCATTATCGAAATATTCTTGTTCGCTAATTTTGATTGCATCACCTTTTGGTGCTTTTTCAAATGCTGTTTGCCCTGTTTCTTCACGCCATTTTAATAAATTCGCATCGTTATTCGCCCAGTCAGCCATCATTGTTGAAGAAAATTCACCACTTAAAATATCATCCATGTGTTTTTGAAAGAGTGGTGTTAATTCTTCTTTGATTTGTTCTGCTAATTCAAAGGCACGCAATTTAGCTGTATTAGATAAGCGATCCATCATTAATGTGATACCGCCATGTTTTAATGCTTCCGTAATGGTTTCCCAACCTAATTGGATTAATTTACCTGCATAAGCTGGATCTTTACCATCTGCAATTAATTTATCATAACAAACCAGTGAACCTGCTTGTAACATACCGCATAAGATAGTTTGCTCACCCATTAAATCTGATTTCACTTCTGCGACAAAAGAGGATTCTAATACGCCTGCACGATGTCCACCTGTTGCTGCAGCCCACGCTTTCGCGATTTCAAAACCTTCACCTTTAGGATCATTTTCAGGATGAACAGCGATTAAAGTTGGTACACCGAATCCACGTTTATATTCTTCACGCACTTCTGTACCCGGTGATTTTGGTGCAACCATTACAACAGTAATATCTTTACGAATTTGCTCACCGCCTTCTACAATGTTTAGTCCATGTGAATAACCTAATGCCGATCCTTGTTTCATTAATCCCATTACGTCAGCGATTACTTTTGAGTGTTGTTTATCCGGAGTCAGGTTGATGACTAAATCTGCGGTTGGAATTACTTCTTGGTAAGTACCTACTTTAAATCCATTTTCTGTAGCACGTTTGTATGATGCACGTTGTTCAGCAATAGCTTCTGGGCGTAAAGCATAGCTAATATCCAAACCTGAATCACGCATATTTAAGCCTTGGTTCAAGCCTTGAGCGCCACAACCCACGATAACAATTTTTTTGCCTTTTAAGAAATTCGCTTCGTTAGCAAATTCTTCTCTTTGCATAAAACGGCAATGCCCTAATTGATCTAATTTTTGACGAAAATTTAATGTGTTGAAGTAGTTAGCCATATTGTAGTTTCCTTTTTCTGTATAAAAATAATGATATATTTGTTCAGAGTATAAACTACATATCACGTTTCAAAAAGTGATATTATTGATATTTATAATTGCATATATTGCAACATAGAGCGGTTAATTCCACATAATTTTTTGCAAAAAAGAGTAAGAATCTCACCGCTTGCTTTGCGAGATAAGAAGGATCAGCTATAATCAAACTCATTTTTCACCCCTTATCAATAATAGAAGGAAATCAAAATGGGCTTAGAAAACGTACCAGCTGGTAAAGAACTACCAGATGATATTTATGTAGTGATTGAAATTCCAGCAAATTCAGATCCAATCAAATATGAAGTAGATAAAGAATCAGGTGCATTATTCGTTGACCGTTTTATGGCAACAGCAATGTTCTATCCTGCAAACTACGGCTATGTTAACCATACGCTTTCATTAGATGGTGACCCTGTGGATGTACTTGTACCAACACCTTATCCATTACAACCAGGTTCAGTCATTCGTTGCCGTCCAGTAGGTGTATTAAAAATGACGGATGAATCAGGTCAAGATGCGAAAGTCATTGCAGTTCCTCACACAAAATTAAGCAAAGAATACGATCACATTAAAGACATTAATGATGTACCGGCTCTTTTAAAAGCACAAATCCAACACTTCTTCGAAAGCTACAAAGCATTAGAAGCAGGTAAATGGGTGAAAGTTGATGGTTGGGAAGGTGTTGAATCTGCTCGCCAAGAAATCTTAGATTCTTTCGAACGTGCGAAAAAATAATATTCTCTAAACTCAAAATGCCAAAGATTTCCTTTGGCATTTTTATAAGGTAACAATATGAAATTATTAAAAAAAGTAGGATTAATCAGCTTTTTTACATTGATTCTAAGTGCTTGTGTAACTACGCAGCAAATGAATGCTCAAGCGGCTAGCCAATATAATCAAGTAAAACAACAAGCATCTGCTCAGGGAGCCCTTGATACTTCCTCTTCTACTGCAAGACGAGTTCGTGCCGTTTTTAATAAAATGAAACCTTATGCAGAACAAGAAAATACCACAGGCGTACCATTTCAATGGGAAATTATGGTAATCCGAAGTAACGACTTAAATGCTTGGGCAATGCCAGGTGGGAAAATGGCGTTTTATACTGGTTTAGTTGAAAAATTAAATCTAAATGATGATGAAATTGCGACTGTAATGGGTCATGAAATGACTCATGCTTTAAAAGAACACAGCAAAGCAGGCGCAAATCGTAGTGCTGTAATAGATACTGCATTTGCTATTACCCAAGCAGTAGTAGGCGATGTAAATGTAGGTGGATATAGTGGATTAGGAATGCTAAAAGCATATGGGTTAGATAGACCATTTTCTCGATCAGATGAAACAGAAGCTGATGAATTAGGCTTATATTTAATGGCAAAATCTGGCTACAATCCGAGAGCAGCATCACAACTTTGGATAAAAATGGGTAAAGCAACAGGAGGAGCCGGTGGATTCTTCTCGACTCACCCTGCTGACTCAGATCGACAAGCTAATTTAGAAAAATGGCTACCCAAAGCACTTGAATACTACAATGCTAGAAGATAATTATGATCTCCATTCCCTTAATAATGAAGCCTTTTGATATATTCAAAGGCTTTTTTAAAAAATTTTTTCTTCTTAATCTTTTGTTAAGATTTGTTTGATTTAATACGCATCAACAAAGCAATTTGTTTATTTGATAAATTATAGATGGAGAAATTAATTATGAAAAAAATCATTGTAATGACAACTTTAGTTTTGTCTACTTTCAGTGTAGCTTCTTTTGCAGCATCAGAAAATTCTGGAGAGAATCAAATTACACCAAACAACACTATGATGTATCCTCATATGAAAGCACACAAAATGTTGATGAATAATATGCATCACCACGGTGGGAATCGAGGAGGTTTTAGTGATGTAAATCAGGAAACAAATAAAATTTCTGATGCAGATAACTGGACCGATGATCAACGAATTATATTGCAAGGTAAAATCGTAAAACGAGTTGGAAAAGATGATTACATCATTAGTGATGCTAGTGGTCAAATGGAAGTTGAAATTGAAGGCAGAGCATGGAGAGGGGTGAATGTAACACCTAATGATACCGTTAGATTTTATGGTGAAGTTGACAAATCATGGAACAAAATAGAAGTAGAAATTGATCGTATAGAAAAGGTACAATAACCCCTTGATAAATATAAAGAGTGGCAATTATTTGCCACTTTTTTGTTAAATAAGGATCTCAAATGAGAATATTGCTAATTGAAGATGACCCATTAATTGGAGAAGGATTGAAGGCTGGACTATCTAAATCGGGTTTTAGTGTCGATTGGTTTACGGATGGTAAAACTGGACTTAATGCTCTATCTTCCGCGCCTTACGACGCTGTCGTTTTAGATTTAACTTTACCCAAACTAGATGGTTTAGAGATTCTCCAACAATGGAGGAAAACGAATCAAAATGTTCCAGTATTAATATTAACAGCGAGAGATTCTCTAGATGAGCGTATTTCAGGTCTACAACGAGGTGCAGATGATTATTTATGCAAACCATTTGCCTTAGCTGAAGTGGTTGCACGTTTACAAGCTCTCATTCGTCGTAGTCATGGAAAAAGCAACCCTATTCTTGAACATGGTAAAATCCAATTAGATTCTAATCAACGCAGAGTCTTTTTAGGGGGACAAGAAATTTCCCTCACTTCTCGAGAATACAATTTACTTGAGCTTTTTATGCATAATAAAGAAAAAGTATTAGCCCGCTCGCTTATTGAAGAAAAACTATATAATTGGGATGATGAAGTCAGCAGCAATGCATTAGAAGTGCATATTTATAATTTGCGCCAAAAACTCGGTAAAAAATTTATTCGTACCGTTCATGGTGTTGGATATACCCTTGGAAGCAATGATGCAGATAATTAGCCAAAAAAGTTTACGCTTTCGTTTAATTTCAATTATTTCACTCACAGCTCTTATCATTTGGGTAGTTTCTACAACTATTGCTTGGTTACAAGCGCGTAAAGAAATTAATCATGTTTTTGATACTCAACAAATCATATTTGCACAACGGTTAGCAAGTTCGAATTTACACTCGCTTTTACGCGAAACCTCTCGCCCCTACCTCAAAAGAATGAGTAAACGATTATTGGATAAAGAAAATATTGATGATGATGCGTTAGCCTTTGCTATTTTTACTGCCAGTGGAAAAATGATTCTAAGCGATGGACGTAATGGTGATAATTTTATTTACCAAAATACTACTGGATTTTCTGAATCACAAATTCAAGATGATGATGATACTTGGCGTATCTTTTGGACGCCAATGAATGATGATAAAAGGCTAATTGTAGCAGTAGGACAAGAACTTGATTACCGTAAAGATCTTACAGAAGAAATTGTATTAAGCCAAATGTGGATTTGGTTTGCTAGCTTACCCTTGTTAATTGGCTTAATTGTTTGGTTGATTAGCAGAGAATTAAGAACAATCAATCAAGTCAGTCAGCAAGTAAAGTATCGTACTCCTGAAGATAATTCTATGATTTCAACGGGAAATTTACCAATAGAAATTCATCCTTTAATTAATGGATTAAACCAGTTTTTTCAACGTACCTCTTCCATGTTATTAAGAGAACGACGTTTTACATCTGATGCGGCCCATGAGCTAAGAAGCCCTTTAGCTGCTCTAAAAATCCAAACAGAAGTAGCACAAATTGCAGGGGAAGATACTGCATTAAGAGAACAAGCTCTAAGTAATTTAACCAAAGGGATTGACCGAGCAGCACAATTAATTGAGCAATTACTGACATTATCTCGCTTAGATAATTTAGAATCATTAGAAGGGGTTGAGGATATTCATTGGGAGCAATTAATTACTTCTCTTATTAGTGAGCGTTATTTTGCCGCACAACAACGTAATATTGAACTAGCATTTAACTTGATCAATAAGCCAATAATTCATCAAGGACAGCCATTATTGCTCTCATTAATGCTACGTAATTTAATTGATAATGCAATTAAATATGGTAGAGAAGGAAGTATGGTTACCGTTATTCTTAATACACACAATCTTATCATTGAAGATAATGGTGGCGGAGTCAGTGATGATGATTTAGATAAATTGGGTCAGCGTTTTTATCGTCCAGCAGGACAAAATGAAAAAGGCAGTGGATTAGGTTTATCTATCGTAAAACGTATTGCTGAATTACATCAATATCATATTCATCTCTCACATCATTTTGATAGCAATCATAACAAAGGGCTTAAAGTGACTATTGAGTGGTAATCAAGATATTGGCATTTATCATAAGGTTTGATAGTCTAAACGACATTATCGTTTTTCTTAATGAGAAAATTAATGTCGTTTACTGTTGAAAACACATGGAAAAGTATTTTTAAATTAACGTTGCCAATATTAATGGGCTATTTAGCTGCTGGGATTGCCTATGGTCTGCTTGCAACCAGTGCAGGCTTACCTGTATGGTTTACGATTACGATGAGTTTCACGGTATTTTCTGGTACTGCACAATATGCGGCTATTCCCTTTTTTGTTTCTGGTGCCAGCTTAGTTTCAGTATTCCTCAGTACATTATTGATGAGCCTACGCTTTATTTTTTATACATTAAATATACGCCAGAACTTACCCGATAATCCTGTACATAAGCTAGTGAGTTTAAGCTACTTAACGGATGAAAGTTTTGCTTTACTTTCCACTGTTCCGTCTGAAAATCAAAAATCGATAATTTTAAAAGTAAATTTATTGGGTATGTCTTATTGGGTACTCGCAACTATTATTGGTGTGATTTTAGGTGACTCCGTTTCGCAATATATTCCTAATCTCGATTTTGCTTTACCTTGTCTGTTTGCGATTTTGGCCTACGAACAATATAAGAGCCAAAAACAATGGAAAGCGATTTTTATTGCCTTCGTTTGTTTCTTACTTGCTCAATCTATTAGCAGCACTAGCATCTTACTTATCGCAATTATTCTAGCGATTGTTATTGTTATTTTTCTACCAAGTTCATTTATAGATAGTAAAGGACAAAAAAATGGAAACCATTGATATTATCTATATGTTGATCGCACTAGTACTGGGTGCGCAAATTTGTCGTTTAATTCCATTAGTGTTGCCTAAAACAATTATCTCTCATCCCATTTTGCAAAAATTAAATAGAATCTTACCGCTTATCATTATGATTCTATTAGTTTTAACCAGCTTAGCATTACCAAAAGAAGGAACTGGTTATACGTTATTGATTGCACAGGTTTTAGCGTTAATTACCGTTATCTTAAGTTACCATTGGTTTAAGAATATTTTAATTAGTGTGTCTTTAGGTGTATTAAATGTAAATCTATTGATTTGGTTATTAGGATAAAAATTAAAAATATATAAAAATAGAGATGGTGGGTCGTGAGAGGCTCGAACTCTCGACCAACGGATTAAGAGTCCGCTGCTCTACCAACTGAGCTAACAACCCAAAGGTAAAATGTGAGAGAATGGTGGGTCGTGAAGGATTCGAACCTTCGACCAACGGATTAAAAGTCCGCTGCTCTACCGACTGAGCTAACGACCCAAACAGGTAATGTTTCTAAAGTGGTGGGTCGTGAAGGATTCGAACCTTCGACCAACGGATTAAAAGTCCGCTGCTCTACCGACTGAGCTAACGACCCTTTAGAAAGTTTCGCTAAATTAATGGTGGGTCGTGAAGGATTCGAACCTTCGACCAACGGATTAAAAGTCCGCTGCTCTACCGACTGAGCTAACGACCCTTAACTTGCGTAACGGAGGCATATCATACCGATTTTAAGCCTCAAATCAACTTTTTTTTTATACCAATGAAATTGATTGAATGGTTTGCAAACAATATCACCAGTACAAGCGGTTAGTTTATTACAAAATTTTGTAAAAATCTAACCGCTTACGGATAAAATAATTAAGCTTTTGCTTTTTCCGCTGCTTTCACTATTACCGCAAATGCAGGTGCTTTTAATGATGCGCCACCTACTAATGCACCATCAATATCTGGTTGAGTAAATAATTCTGCTGCATTTGCATCATTTACAGAACCACCGTATTGAATGATTACTTGATCAGCAACCGCTTGTGATTTCTTAGCAATGTGTCCACGAATAAACGCATGAACAGCTTGTGCTTGAGCTGGAGTTGCAGATTTACCTGTACCAATTGCCCATACTGGCTCATAAGCAATGACTGCGCCATTAAATGCTTCTGCACCTAATGTGTCTAATACTGCATCTAATTGTCTTGAAACTACTGCTTCTGTTTGACCTGCTTCATTTTCAGATTCAGTTTCACCGATACATAATACTGGTACTAAACCCGCTGTTTTTAATGCTGCGAATTTTTTCGCAATAAATTCATCGCTTTCTTTATGATAAGTACGACGTTCTGAGTGACCGATAATGATATATTTTGCACCAAAATCTTTTAACATTTCAGTTGAAATATCACCAGTAAATGCACCACTTACATTTAAATCTACATTTTGTGAGCCTAATGCAATCACATCTTGACCAGCTAATGCCACTTCTGCTTCTGCTAAATACATAACAGGTGGTGCAATTGCAACTCCGCAACCTTTAACATCTGCAAGTTCTTTTTTTAAACCTTCAATTAATTCTTTAGTAAATGCTTTGTTACCATTTAATTTCCAGTTTCCCATAACTAAAGGACGACGTGCCATTTTCATTTCTCCTAATAATAATTAATTAAATCTGTGTAAAAGTATATCATTATTCTAAATACTCTTTGAAAAATTTTAGATAAAACTTTATCCTTATCAACTTTTTAACGCCTAAATCCCCGCCGGCGAAAATTAAGCCTTATAAGAGTCCAACTATGTCACATAAAAAGTTTAAAATTAAGTTATTAGTTGTGGTGATTACTACATCTTTATCTAATCTTTCTCTATCATCTATTGTTAGAAATGATGTTAATTACCAATATTTTAGAGATTTTGCTGAAAATAAAGGAAAGTTTTATGTTGGAGCAAGCAATGTACCAATTTATGATTTGAGTGATCAACCAATCGGAATAATGCTAAAAAATATTCCAATGATCGATTTTAGTTCAACAGAACGTCTTCATGGTATTGCAACAGCAATTAATCCTCAATATGTTGTTAGCGTTGCTCATAATAATCCTCTTGGTTGGTATAACTCACTTCAATTTGGTGGTCAAGGATTCCATCCTGATACTCAAGATTACGATTATCGGCTTGTAAATAGAAATAACTATCCAACCCCTGATCCCAAAAATAATCTCAATTGGGACTATCAATTGCCTCGTTTAAATAAATTAATTACAGAGGCTGTACCTTCAACCCAAATATCTGATGGATTGAATAATGCAACTTATTTGGATAGCGAGCGATTTGTTTCCTTTATACGTGTAGGTTCTGGCTTACAAAAAGTGATTAATCGACAAAATGAACGAGAATGGAAAAGAGATGCGTATAACTATCTGACTGGAGGAGCTCCATTAAAACAAGGCGGTAGAGTAAGAGGATGGTCATATTCTGGTGGTAATGTATTTGATAGTCCTTATGGGCCATTAATTACTTATGGCTTGCCTGGCGACAGCGGATCGCCTATTTGGGTCTATGATAAACAGGAAAATAAATGGCTTTTACATAGCGTTTTACAAGCCTATAGAACGGAAACTAGTATGGCTAACAATGGAGCTCTTATTAGAAAAGATTGGAATGATGCTATTATTCAAAATAATTTCTCCGAAGATATTAATAATGATTCTACAGCGCCATTAATTTGGAAATTAACAGACATTGATGGAAAAAGTATCATTACTGATAATCAAGACACAATACACTCTGTTGATATATATAATCCATCTTTGCAAGAACCTCAGAATGCTCGCCCAATTATTCCTGCAATAGATCATGGTAAAAGTGTTCGTTTTACGGGCAATGAAGGAAAATTAACTTTAGTTGAAAATATAAATCAAGGGGCTGGAGCATTATATTTTAATGCGAATTTTACTGTGCAAGGGCAAGATAATACAACTACATGGCTAGGCGCAGGAATTTCGGTTACTGAAGGTAAGATAGTCAATTGGAAAGTTAAGAATCCGAAAAATGATCGCCTCTCTAAGATTGGAAAAGGTACACTACATATCAACGGAATAGGAGAAAACCTCGGTAATATTAGTATTGGAGATGGAACAGTTATTCTAGATCAAGGCGCGGATCCACAAGGGAAAAAACAGGCATTTAATCAGCTAGGAATTGTAAGCGGTCGCCCAACTGTAATACTAAATAGTGCAGATCAAATCGATCCTAACCAGATTTACTTTGGATTTCGTGGCGGAAAATTGGATATCAATGGTAATGAACTTACATTCAACCATATAAAAAATGTAGATGAGGGTGCTATTATTGTTAACCATAATAGTACACAATCTGCCACAATTAATATTGTAGGCAATGACCCGATTTCTAAACAAGATCTTAATATTGGTGATCGAGAATATGCTAATAAAGATCTTTATATCAAAAATGGTCATTTATATTTTTTACCCACTAAAGATCGCTCTTCGCGCCATCCTTATTTTCCAAATAATAAACAAAGTAATGAGTATTGGGAATATCTAGGAGAAGATGCGGAAAAGGCGAAAGAAATCGCAGTTGAAAGAAAAAATAAACAGCTCTTACTTTCTGGATTTAATGGATATTTTGGCGAAAGAGATCCACATTTACATAATGGTAAATTAAATATTAATTTCCAACCTAAATCAGACGATCACTTATTATTGATATCAGGCGGCACAGAATTAAACGGAAATTTAAGTCTGGATAAGGGTAAAGTTATTCTTTCAGGCAGACCGACACCACATGCTTATGATCATCTTCATTATAAAGAAGTTGTTATTGCTGATGATTGGATAAACCGCTCTTTTAATGCAACAAACATGATTGTATCTAATAATGCCACATTACATATTAGTCGTAATGTTTCAGCAGTAAATTCAGATTTTCAAGCAAATAATAATGCCACTTTAAATCTTGGCTTTATTCAAGGCACAACACCTGAATGTATCAGAACCGATCATTCTGGCATAATCAATTGCAATACGAATCCTTTAGCTGAAAATGTATTAGGATCTATTCCTACTACTCAAATACAGGGCAATATCATTTTATCTGATAATGCTAATTTAAATCTTGGGAAAAGCATACTAACAGGAAGTGTTGCAGGGAAAAGTACCACAAAAACAACTTTGAATAGGGAGAGTAAATGGATACTTACCCAAGATAGCACAGTCGGCGAATTAAATTTATCTTCAGGATCAGAAATTCAATTAAATGATCTCGCATCTACAGCAAGTACTGAAAAATATAATACGTTAAGTATAGATAAGCTTACCGGTAATGGATTTTTTAGATATACCACAAATTTAAATAAAGCGTTAGGCGACAAAGTTATCATTCACAGTAAAGCAGAAGGAGAGCATAAATTATTTGTTCAAGACTCTGGTTTAGAACCTAAAACTGATGAATTAACATTATTTACAGTCAATAACTTTGCACAAAATGCATTGAATTTAAGTGTATCCTTGGCGAATCCTAATAAAGTTGTCGATTTAGGCACCTATCGCTATCAATTAAAACGAAAAAATGATGATTATGTATTATCCATTGCTCATAAAAATGGCATATCCGTCAGTACAGAAAAACCTAAAGCACCACCGTTAGTACATACAAATGGCGAAGGCGTGACAGCAGAAGATAATCCTGAAATCTATTTTAAAAATGGTAAAGGAGTGACAGCGGAAGACAAACCTGAAATCTATTTTAAAAATGGTGAGGGTGTGATTGTAAAAGATAAGCCAGAAATTTATTTTAAAAATGGTGAAGGAGTGACAGCGGAAGACAAACCAGAAATCTATTTTAAAAATGGTGAGGTTGTGAATGTGGAAGATAAGCCTGAAATCTATTTTAAAAATGGTGAGGGTGTGACAGCAGAAGATAAGCCTGAAATCTATTTTAAAAATGGTGAGGGTGTGATTGTAAAAGATAAGCCTGAAATCTATTTTAAAAATGGTGAAAGCGTGACAGCAGAAGATAAGCCTGAAATCTATTTTAAAAATGGCGAAGGCGTGACTGCGGAAGATAAGCCTGAAATCTATTTTAAAAATGGTGAGGGCATGACAGCGGAAGATAAGCCTGAAATCTATTTTAAAAATGGCGAAGGCGTGACTGCGGAAGATAAGCCTGAAATCTATTTTAAAAATGGTGAGGGTGTGACTGTAGAAGATAAGCCTGAAATCTATTTTAAAAATGGCGAAGGCGTGAATGCGGAAGATAAGCCTGAAATCTATTTTAAAAATGGCGAAGGTGTGAATGCGGAAGATAAGCCTGAAATCTATTTTAAAAATGGTGAGGGAGTGAATGCGGAAGATAAACCTGAAATCTATTTTAAAAATGGTGAGGGAGTGAATGCGGAAGATAAACCTGAAATCTATTTTAAAAATGGTGAGAGCGTGACTGCTGAAGATAAGCCAGAAGTGTATTTTAAAAATGGTGAAGGTGTGACTGCGGAAGATAAGCCTGAAATCTATTTTAAAAATGGTGAGGGAGTGAATGCGGAAGATAAACCTGAAATCTATTTTAAAAATGGTGAGGGTGTGAATGCGGAAGATAAACCTGAAATCTATTTTAAAAATGGTGAGAGCGTGACTGCTGAAGATAAGCCAGAAGTGTATTTTAAAAATGGTGAGGGAGTGACTGCGGAAGATAAACCTGAAGCGGATTTCAAAAGTCTAAATCTTACGACTGAAGATAAGATCGGAACAATTGATAATAATTCGACCCAAGCTGAAATGATTAGTCGTTACGCTAATACTGCGTTATCAGAGTTATCATCTCAAATGAATACATTGTTAATCACAAATGGCACAATTGAGAAAGAAATTATTGATAACGACACGGATAATTTACGTGTTTGGAGTAATATTCAACATGCCGAAATGCATAATTCATCTGATTATTATCGAGAATATCAACAATCGAATTTGTTAACACAAGTTGGAGTCGAAAAAGCGGTTCATCATAATGTGCTAGTGGGTGGAGTATTATCTCATTCCCATTCATCTAACACATTTGATGATAATATTTCTGGAAAAGGAAAACTTCTTCAATTCAATCTTTATGCTAAAAAAATATGGGAAAATAGATTTTTCTCTAGCCTAGATATGAGTTATGGAAAAACACACAATCGTATCAACACTCAAGATCAGATTAAATTTAATCGAGATATTATCAGTGTTGGCTGGCTTTTAGGTAAATCTTGGCTATTTGATGATATTGAAATTAAACCTTCAATGGGCATACGCTACTACCATCTTAGTGATTCAAATTATGAATTGGCTGGGGCTAAAATTGCCATTAAGCCTGTAGATGTTGTAACTTATCAATTAGGACTTGGCATCAATAAAACATTTAATTTTAATAAATTAACCATTATTCCTGAATTTCAGCTGAATTTTGTTGATACGTTAGATAAAAATATCAATTTAACCGTCAATAATATTCGCTTAAACCAAAAAATTGGACGATATTTTGAAAACCAACTTGGCGTCACTGCAAAATATCATCAATGGGGCATTAATGTGCATGCCAGTTTGTTAAATGGTAATGAAATCCGAAAACAGCACGTTGTCGGCTTAAAATTAAGTTATAATTGGTAAAATTGACTACATAAAAAGCACTTGTAGAGTGCTTTTTTTAATGAGAAAAGAATGGATAAATTAGCATATTTATTAGGGAAACCTGAACAAACCGGGAAATTAAAAGCAGAATTTTCAGATTTTATTGTTAAAGAAGAATTAGGTTATCCTTTAACAGGAGAGGGGGAATTTGTTGCGGTTAAAATTCGTAAAACCAACGCAAACACACTCTTTGTAGGTGAAAAATTAGCAGAATTTGTCGGCATTTCTGCAAAAAATATGAGTTATGCTGGGCTTAAAGATCGTCATGCTGTGACTGAACAATGGTTTTGTTTGCATTTAGCAGGTAAAGAAACGCCTAATTTTGATAAATTCCAATTAGAAGGAGTTGAAGTTGTTGAGGTGACTCGCCACAATCGCAAAATCAGAGTAGGCAGTTTATTAGGTAATCATTTTGAGATATTACTAAGAGATGTAAAACAAACGGATGATATGACCACTCGTTTAACGCAATTACAAGCGGTGGGATTCCCTAATTATTTTACTGAACAACGCTTTGGACGAGATGGTAACAATCTAACCCAAGCTCAACGATGGGCAAGCGGTGAGATTAAAGTCAAAGATCGCAAAAAACGCGGTTTTTATCTCTCTGCCGCACGAAGCGAAATATTTAATCGAGTGGTCTCTGAGCGTATTTCCGCAGAACTGATCAATCAAGTCACTGAACACGATATTATGCAGTTAGCGGGAACAAATAGTTGGTTTGTTGCCCAAAATGAAGAATTATCTGATCTCAACAAGCGGTTAGATTCTGGAGATATTTTACTTACTGCACCATTAGTTGGGGAAGATACATCGACTCAAGTGGTATCTTATTTAGAACAGAAAATCATTGCTGAACAGCAATTATTATTGAATTTAATGGCTCAAGAGCGGACTAATGCTACGCGTCGATCTATGCTTTGTAAGCCTCAAAATTTAACATGGCAATTTGAACAAGAAGGGTTACGTTTACATTTCTTTTTAACTTCGGGAAGCTATGCAACGGCGTTAGTCAGAGAATTAATCCAATTAGAAGAACAATAATTTTTAAGGACAAAAAATGAATATTTTATTAAGTAACGATGATGGCATTCATGCCACAGGCATTCAAGTTTTAGCAAAAACATTACGTGATGCAGGTCACAGCGTGACTATTGTCGCACCAGATAGAAATAGAAGTGCGGCATCGAGCTGTCTTACCTTAGTGGAGCCGTTACGAGCTCATAAGTTTGAGAATGGTGATTATGCCATCATTGCAGGTACACCTGCCGATTGCGTACATTTAGCATTAAATGGCTTATTAGACACTAAATTTGATTTAGTTGTATCGGGTATCAATCATGGCTCTAATTTAGGCGATGACGTAATCTATTCAGGTACAGTTGCAGCCGCATTAGAAGGTCGCCACTTACCTCTGCCATCTATTGCTGTTTCTTTAACAGGGAAACACGGTTCAAACTTCCTTTCAGGAGAAAGTCATTTTGATACTGCAGCTAAAATAGTTTTAGACCTATTACCTAAACTCAATGCTGGCTGTGTTGCAACAAATCAAGTACTAAATATTAATGTCCCTAATTTACCTTATGATCAATTACAAGGATTACTCAGTACTCGTTTAGGAGAACGCTCAGCTGCTGCAGAAATTATAAAAGAACAAGATCCGAGAGGTGCAAGCATCTATTGGATTGGTGCAAGTGGTAAGCCTATTGATGAAAAAGAAGGGACAGACTTTTATGCAATAAACCATAATTATGTTTCTATTACTCCGATTCATGCTGATATGACTGCTCATCAATCTATTGAAACACTGAAAGGTATTCTATAAATGCAGATCTTTGGTCCAATTTATGACAAAACAATGAGATGGTCTAAGCATAAATTTGCGACATATTGGCTAATGTTAGTAAGTTTCATTGAGGCTATATTTTTTCCTATCCCACCCGACGTGATGTTAATCCCGATGTCGATGAGTAAACCTAAAATGGCGGTTCGTTATGCGGTGTATACAACTATTGCTTCCGCAATCGGCGGTATAATTGGCTACACATTGGGATACTTTGCATTTGATTGGATCAAAGGTTTTATTGTAGATTGGGGAATGCAAGCTAATTTTGACCGTATGGTAGTGTGGTTTGAAACTTGGGGAATTGCCGTAATTTTTTTAGCGGGATTTTCTCCTATTCCCTATAAAATATTTACAATCTGTGCAGGTGTAATGCAAATGGCATTTTTCCCTTTTGTGATTACGTCTGCAATTTCTCGTTTTGCTCGGTTCATTATTGTGGCAAAATTATCTGCATGGGGCGGAGAAAAATACGCTGAGAAAATTCACCGTTCTATTGAAGTCATTGGTTGGGGAAGTGTGGTTCTTGCTGCAATTGCCTATATGCTTTACACATTCTTAAAATAAAAGGAATCTCTAATATGAAAAAATCTTTTTTACTACTTCCTATTGTTTCAATGGTGCTTGTTGCTTGTACTACAAATTCTAGCTCAGAATCATCTTCTGCAGAAGTCACTGACGCAAACATACCAGCATGGCAAACGGAAGTTCAACCTACAGAAATGCCAAGCAGTATGAATCAACCAGTCTATACTCCACAACCTTATTCTCAAAATCAAACTGTTCCGCAACCGAGTTATGGATACGACCAACCATCGGCACCGGCCCCACAACAAAGTTACGGTAACCAAACGACAACACCAACAAACTATTCATATAACCAAACAGAATCTATTGGTAATTGCCAAGTCTCAAGAGATGCAAATAATGCCCCAATTTATTCTCAAATCACAAAAGGTTGTTACACTGGAAGTACTTATACTGTAGGAAAAAGTGATACGCTATTCTTAATTTCATATCTTGCAGGTAAAACACCTAATGAAATTGCAATTTTGAACAATCTTACTCAACCTTACCAATTGAGAGTAGGGCAGGTACTTCGTTTACAATAATTAAAGTAGAAGAAAATGGAAGTAGAAATAACTCTACTTTCATTTTTCACTAAAGGAAATTCTATGCAAAAATTTTTATTCGTGCCTCTTACAGCGCTAATTTTAGCCGCATGTAGTTCTAATCCACCAGCACCTGTTATTGATGCAAATGGCACGCTAAATTCTGGACCGATGAGAACTGTACCAGATGCCAATTCTGGCTGGCAAACTGATGTACAAAATACACCAATGCCAAGCTCAATGACTCAAACTTATCCAGTACCTGCGCCGCAACCAACTTATCAGGCACCACCTCAACCACTCTCAACAAGTCAGCCAATGAGTGTACCTCAGCCTATACCGACGACACCAGTTGCTATACCACAACCAGTATCAACACAACCAATGGCTACAACTAAGCCAGCAGTATCACAAGATTTCACAATCCCTCGTGATGAAAAAAATGCGCCAATCTATAGTCAAATCGATAAAGGATTTTATAACGGTGATACTTATACGGTAAGAAAAGGTGATACGATTTTCCTCGTAGCATACATTGCAGGTAAGGATGTAAAAGAAGTCGCCGCACTTAATAATATTCAAGAACCTTATCCATTACAGATAGGACAAGTACTTAAACTGGGTAATTCAACCCCTGTATCTGGACCAACAGCCCCTGTTACTCAAACAGCACAAAAAGTTCCTCAACCTGCTGTTGTTGAACCTGTGCAACCACAAGTCACCTACACTCAAGCACCTAATGGTACAGCGTATGGTTCAGATGGTACAGTAACGGGACCGATTAAGGCCGGTACCGCTTCTTCTAGACCACCTGTTAACAATACACCAACAATTACTGCAACTACAGCTACTGTTCCAGCAAGTACAGCATCCACAACAAAAGATACAAATACACCGGCTCCATCTTCCTCAATTAGATGGCAGTGGCCAACTCAAGGACGCATCATTTCTGGATTTTCTTCAGCTGAAGGTGGTAATAAAGGTATTGATATTGCAGGGACAAAAGGTCAAGCAGTTAAAGCAGCTGCGGCAGGTAAAGTAGTTTATGCAGGCAATGCCTTACAGGGTTATGGTAACTTAATTATTATTAAGCATAATGATAATTTCTTAAGTGCATATGCCCATAATGATAGTATCAAAGTTGATGAACAAGATAATGTAAAAGCGGGTGAAACCATTGCTACTCTTGGTAACACTGGTACAAATACCAACAAATTACATTTCGAAATTCGTTATCTTGGTAAATCTGTTGATCCAACACGTTACTTACCAAAACGTTAATGCTGAATTGATTTGGTAAAATAACCATATAATCTAACCGCTTGTAGTAATCACAAGCGGTTATTTTGTATAAAAGTTATTATAAAATAACCAAAATTTATTCTTCTTTATTAAGGAATTGCCATGATTTTCAAAAAATATGTGTTAGGAATAATACATTTATTAGGCTTTACTACTTCGATAATGGCTACAGAACTTGAAGATACTCTTAAACTTGCAGAGCAAGGAAATGCAGAAGCTCAATTGGCTCTTGGAAATAGTTATTATTGGGGTGAAGGTATAAAAAAAGATCATGTAAAAGCTTTTGAATGGTACCAAAAAGCTGCTAAGCAAGAGCTTAAAGAGGCTCAATTCAATCTTGGAGTAATGTATGACAAAGGAGAGGGTGTTAAACAAGATAAGAAAAAAGCATTCGAGTTCTATCAAAAAGCAGCTAAACAAGGATACATAACAGCTTATTTCAATCTTGGAGTAATGTATGACAAAGGAGAGAGTGTTGCACAAGATAAGAAAAAAGCGGCAGAATGGTATAAAAAAGCCGCAGAGCAGGGATATGTAGATGCTCAATACAATCTTGGTTGGATGTATGACAATGGTGAGGGGATCGAACAGGATAAGGAAAAAGCATTTAATTGGTACAAAAAAGCGGCTGAACAAGGAGATTTAAAGTCTCAATTTACACTTGGGTTAAAATACGATGACGGAGAGGGTGTCATACAAAATAAGGAAAAAGCAGCTGAATGGTATCAAAAAGCTGCAGAGCAAGGATATGTAGATGCTCAATATAATCTTGGCTGGATGTATGATGATGGGGAAGGAGTTGAACAGGATAAGAAAAAAGCAGCCGAATGGTACGAAAAAGCTGCAGAGCAAGGATATGCGCATGCTCAACTTAATCTTGCGGTAATATATGATAGAGGCGAAGGTATAAAACAGGATAAAGAAAAAGCATTCAACTGGTACCATAAAGTTGCTGAACAAGGAGATGTCAATGCTCAACGTAAGATTGGAATAATGTATTCTAGTGGAGAAGGAGTTAAGCAGAATAAGAAAAAAGCGGCAGAGTGGTATCAAAAAGCGGCTGAACAAGGAGATGTTGATGCTCAATTCAGGCTTGGTACAATGTATCAAGTTGGAGATGGAATAAAGCAAAATAAGAAAAAAGCACTCGAATGGTATCAAAAAGCCGCTGATCAGAATCTTAAAGAAGCTCAATTTATAATTGGAGTAACATATTACATTGGAGAGGATATCAAGCAAAATACCCAAAAGGGTAAAGAATATATTTCTCTCGCTTGCCAAAATGGATTGGTACAGGCTTGTGATATGATGGAAAAATTAAAATAATAATTCAATAATCTAGCCGCTTGTAACAATCACAAGCGGTTATTTTGTATAAGGAATTTGTAAAAATGCAGACTCGTTGCCAGTGGGTATCATCTCAACCCATTTATATAGATTATCACGATCATGAATGGGGAAAACCAGAATATGATAGTCAAAAGCTGTTTGAAAAACTGTGTTTAGAAGGACAACAAGCAGGGCTATCTTGGATCACTGTGTTACAAAAACGAGAAAATTATCGCCAAGCATTTCATGAGTTTGATCCCGCAAAAATTGTGATGATGACAGATTCAGATATAGATAATCTAATGGAAAATAAAGGTTTAATACGCCACCGCTTAAAACTCAATGCCATAATAAAAAATGCGAAAGCCTATTTAACCATGCAACAAAACGGCGAAGATTTTAGCCAATTTATTTGGTCTTTTGTTGACCATAACCCCATAATTAATGATGTGCCTGATGCGACTACAGTTCCAACCAAAACTGCTATTTCATCAGCAATGTCTAAGGCACTAAAAAAACGAGGTTTTGTGTTTGTTGGCGAGACGATTTGTTATGCATTTATGCAATCGATGGGATTAGTTGATGATCATCTTAATGATTGTTTCTGTAAGACACAAATCAATAGGTAAAATAATGAATAAAACTGACCGCTTGGAGATTATATTTGCTCATTATGATGAGCCTGTTCCTGATGAATTTTTGAATTATGCAAAACCGATTCAGCCCAATCCATCAGAAAAGCAGATAAAGAAATGGAAAAGTCGTCGAGTGGCTCATTTCATTTTGTATCAATTATTTAAAAAATATCAGTTGGATACAAAATTGTTAGATCAAATCCATCGTACACCAAGTGATCGCCCTTATATTTTACATCCTCAGATTGATTTCAATATTAGCCATTCAGGTGATTGGGTGGCGGTGATTTTCCGTTACGCTACGCCACAAAAAGTAGTAGGCATTGATATTGAACATCCGCAAAAAATTAGACGTTATAATGAGTTATTGCATTACTATGCATCACAGCAAGAGATAGATGAAATTCATACCCCAACCATTTTGTCTCAGTTAACAGACCTTACCGATCGTTTTTATTTGAGTTGGTGCTTAAGGGAGGCAATCCTTAAATCACAAGGGGTAGGAATTGTGAAATTATCTGAAGTAAAACATTCACTTAGCCAACAAAAAATTGCATCTCAACATTGCCCTAAAGGGTATTTATATTTTTATCATCAGTTGCCTTTTTACTTGGCTTATTTCATTGAACAGTCAGAAACTATGTTATCATTACCCGAGATATTTCAATGGAAAGATGGCTCATTCCATCCAATAACTATAATTACCCCTATCACTTATCAAGTAAATCATTAATTATGTCAAAATTAAATTTAGAAGGTAGGCATTCAATCTTTGGAAAACTAGTTTCTGAAGGGTTTCAGTGGCTATTAAATATTTCCTTATTGGTCGTTGGTCTTCTTCTTGCTTATGCCTTATTTTATGAAGCTTATTCATTAATAGAAATATTGATTAATCCTAATGAGAAATTTCAAATTGTTGAAAAAATCGTGATTTTCTTCCTCTATTTTGAATTTCTTGCACTTATCGTGCAATATTTTAAGTATAACTACCATTTTCCGTTACGCTATTTTTTGTATATCGGTATTACGGCAATGGTGCGTCTAATTATTGTCGATCACTCTAGTGCGATTAATACGCTATTATTTGCTGTCGCAATTTTAGTGATGATTATCGCACTCTATGTTGTGCATACCGATCGCTTACACAAAAGCTAAAGAGAGGTTAATATGAGTAAAATTCATCAATTTTCCCAAAAAGATTTAGAGATCATTCGTGAAGAAGTCGTTTATAAAGGGCATTTTGAACTTAAAAAAATATTTTTCCGCCATAAATTATTTTCTGGCGGCATGAGTGGTGAAGTACTTCGAGAGCTGATGATTAAAGGGGCTGCCTCGGCAGTCATTGCTTATGATCCCGTTAAAGATAATGTCATCTTAGTCGAGCAAGTACGCATTGGCGCTTATGATCCTAACAGTTCAAATTCACCGTGGTTGGTTGAATTAATTGCGGGTATGATTGATACCGATGAATCTCCAGAAGAAGTGGCGATTCGTGAGAGTAAAGAAGAAGCAGGAATCACTATCAGCAATCTAGAACACGCAGTCAGTATTTGGGATAGCCCCGGTGGTGCAGTTGAGCGTTTGCATCTTTTCCTTGGCTTAGTCGATAGCACTGAAGTGGGTGGTATTCACGGTTTAAAAGAAGAAAACGAGGATATTTTAGTCCACGTTGTCAGCCGTGAACAAGCGTATCAATGGGTGGAAGAAGGTAAAATTGATAATGTGATTGCAGTAGTTGGTCTCCAATGGTTACAACTGCATTATCATAAATATATCCAGAAAAAAGGCTAAAACAAGCGGTGAGATCTACCGATAAAAATGCAAAAAGGGTGTTTTTGGGGATCAGTTCAGAAACACCTTTTTTTGTATTATTTACATTACCCAATTAACTATTTTGTCGAGCAAAACTTGCTGCCTCAGCAATTAATTCATCACTTGGGCGAACGCTAGTATAAAGCTCAAATTGCTCAACCGCTTGTAGTACGATAACTTCCGCACCAGACACCGTTTGTTTTCCTTGTGATTGTGCATAGTTGATTAATGGTGTTTCAGCAGGTAATGCCACTACATCAAATATCACGTTAGCTTGTTGAATCAATGTTTCAGGAAATGATAGTTTGTCTGATTCAACCCCTCCCGCCATACCAATAGGTGTAACGTTAACAAGGATATCCGCTGGTGTATTATCTAGTGTTTCAATATATGAATAGCCATATAAATTTGCTAGATATTGCCCCGTCTGTTTATTGCGAGCATATACGTTAAGATTCTCAAATCCCGCATATTTAAAAGCTGCGACCACTGCTTTTGCCATACCCCCACTTCCGAAAACAACAACACTAGCGGTAGGATCTAACTGATATTTTGCAATTAATTTTTCAATCGCAATATAGTCAGTATTGTAGGCTTTTAGATAGCCATCCGTATTTACAATCGTATTGACTGATTCTATTGCTTTTGCCGACTGAGATAGTTCATCTAAAAAGGGAATACAGCTTTCCTTAAACGGCATAGACACCGCACAACCTCGAATACCTAAGGCTCTCACGCCTTTTACAGCATGTTCAATATCTTGCGTAGTGAACGCTTTATAAACGAAATTTAGCCCTAATTTTGCATATAAATAGTTATGAAAGCGTGTACCAAAATTTCCCGGTCTGCCTGATAACGACATACAAAGTTGCGTATCTTTATTAATCATATTTTATCCTTTTATTCTCTTTCTACTTGTCGATATTATACAAATCTACGATTTAAGTGGCTAATTACAGCGGAAATAGCATTGGTATAAAAAAGACTGAAAATGCCATAACAAGTAAAGTAAAAGGCACACCAATTTTTACAAAATCAATAAATTTATAGCCACCAGGTGTCATTACCATGGTATTAACTGGTGATGATACTGGTGTCATAAATGCAGCGGATGCTGATACGGCAACAATCATCGCAAATGGAATAGGAGAATAATTAAGCTGATTCGCAATGGCGATAGCAATTGGCATAACTAAAATAGCCGTTGCAGTATTCGAAATAAATGCACTGACTACTGCTGTGAATACGAATAGCACAGTTAAAACAATATGCACATCCATTCCTTGCATAATATCCAATAAAGTCGAAACTAAAAGCTCAATTCCCCCTGTTTTTTGTAATGCGATCGAAAATGGCATCATCCCCACAATTAAAATTAAGCTTGGCCAGTGAATACATTCATAGGCACTCTTCATATCAATACAGCGGAATTTTCCTAACATTAAACAGCCGATTAATGCCGCGATAACATTTGGTACAATCCCCGTGATCATTAAGATCACCATGGTCAAAACAGAAAAAATAGCGTGCGGGGCTTGGCTAAGTGCAGGAGAGGCTTTCTTACTTTCCTCTGGTGTATTCAATAAAAAGAAATCACGATTCTTATTATTCATCGCAACAATATCTTTCCAGATACCAATAACCAATAAAATATCACCGAACTGCAAAGGAATATTAATAAGATTATCTTGAATGATTTCGCCATCTCGTTTAATACCAATGACAGACAGACCATAACGAGAGCGAAACTCTAATTCAACAAGAGTTTTACCAATACTTTCCGCTTCGGGTAGTAAAGAAATCTCTGCCATTCCAATCGCTTTAGCGTGATCAGAAAAATATTCACCCTTAATCTCAATTGGTTTTAATTCAAATTGTTCGCAATATTCGTCAAAATTTTCCATATCTGCATTTACATCAATGAATAAAATATCCTTTGCTTGCAATATAGTGTCGCCATAAGCGCTGATAGAGATACTGCGAAAATATTTTACACGTTTAATTGCAATAATATTTAAACCATATTCACGACGTAAATTTAATTCCTTTATCGTTTTACCAACCAATGGAGAAGATTCACTAATTACCGCCATTTTAGCTCTACCCTCTAAATGATAGGTATGAATTAACTGTGACATGGAGGCGGATTGTTGATGATCTTCCGTAATATCTTCTCCATTATCTAACCAACGGCGTGCAATCAACATATAACCCATTCCAAGAATTAATACACTGAGTCCAACAGGTGTAAAACTAAAGAAATTAAACCCTTCAAAACCTTCTTTGACTAATTCTGAGTGAGCAATTAAGTTTGGTGGCGTTGCGATGAGGGTCATCATGCCACTAATAAGACCAGCAATACTTAACGGCATCATCAGGCGACGAGGAGAAATTCTCATACTGGAACAGATGGCTAATACCACTGGGATAAAAATAGCAACGATACCTGTTGAGCTCATAAAAGAGCCTAAGCCCGCAATAGATAACATGAGCAAAATAAGCACTCGAGTTTCGCTTGAACCCGCCATTTTCATCAACCATTCACTCACTTGATAGGCTATCCCTGTTCTTACCAGCCCTTCACCAATAATAAAGAGTAAGGCAATCAACACGACATTGGGATCACTTAATCCAGCAAAGACTTCTTGTGTGGTTAAAATGCCACTTAGGCTAAAAAAAGCAATAATTAGCAATGCAACAATATCCATGCGGATTTTATTTTGCATAAATTGCCAAATTGCAAAGACTAATACAGCAATAACCCAAAATAGTGGCTGTTGTAAAAAATCTGGAAGGTAATTTGATATTAGATTCATTGCTTTTTTCCTAACAAGGTTAATGGGTGGTAATAAAAAGCCATAAAGCATAACTTTATGGCTACATATTATTCAGATGACGTTTCTAACTTTCCACTGCCTTTCTGCATAGATAAAGCAGATTGAATACTACGTTGAATTGTTTCTCGTCGGTCATCATTTTCAGGGAGTAATTTCAACATCATCTCCCACGTCATTACAGCCATTTGATAATCTTCTCGCTCAAAGGCAGAAAAGGCCAATAAACTTAATGCTTCAGTATTGGTATGATCAAGACGAATAATTTCTTTAACTATTTCTTCCCCTTTTGCTTTGTCTGTGGGATCAGCAGAAAACATTAACAACCTCGCATAACTCTCTTTATATTGGAGATTTTGTGGGGCTAATCTTACCGCTTGCGTAAAGCTGTCTAAGGCAAGTTGCCCATTTTCTAATGCCATACCGATCTGACCAAGCATGAACCACGATTTATCATCTTGAGGATTCTTTTGTAATTCAACCCGCAATGCGATAGCAAATTGATTTAACTCTTCACTGGTAAAAGGTTGTTCTTCTTCTGTTTTTAAACGTTCATAAAAATAGCCGAGCTTGTCATAGCTTTTCTCTAACATAGTGCCAGTAAACCATGATCCAACGTTAAAATAGACGGCAGAACTAATGCCACCTACGCAAAGCAATAAAGCGAAAAACCAAGCTTTTCCCAAGCTTTTTTGACTAGTGAGCACTTGCTCAGGTTGTTCGGGAATATCGTCCAATAAACTTTGTTGTAATTCTAGCGTGGTTTGTTCTGGATCATCGATCACGCCTTCTTCTGTTTCTCGTTCAACCTCTTTTAAGCGATCAAAATAAAATGCCTTATTTAATGTATTGCGTTTTTGACTATGGGTTTGAATCGAATTTTTAAACAGTGGATAGAAGGCAATTAAGCAAATAACCAATGTAATAATGCCAATAGTAATAAAAAAATCCATCATTATTCCTTATCTTTCAAGATCGCATTGAGGCGATCTTGATCGAGTGTTTTTGCATTTTGGGACGATGAACTAACCGCTTGTGATCGATTTCGTTTACCCATAAGAATAATTCCGAGTCCTAAAATAAGTAATAATACGGGAGTTAACCATAAGAAAATTGTTGCTAGAGTTAAAGGGGGATCATAAGTCACAAAATTGCCATAACGTTCAACCATATAATCCACCACATCTGATTTACTTTTACCTTGTTTTAATAGCTCTAACGCTTTGTTTCTCATATCAGTGGCAATAGTCGCATTAGAATCAGCAATATTATTATTCTGACATTGTGGACAACGCAATTCTTGAATCAGTGCTAAATAATCAGATTCCTGTTGTGGAGTATCAAACTCCAACACTTCAATACTGGCAAGGCAGAATGAAGAAATGAAAAGTAAGCTAAAAAAGTAGATCTGTTTAATTAATTTCATTGTGTTATTTCAGCCCATCATAAATGGGTTTAAGTACTTCATTCCATACTTTTGCATTTACATCGCCGACGTGGCGATAATGAATTGTACCTTCACCATCAATGATAAAAGTTTCTGGTGCACCGTACACACCTAAATCTAACCCTAAAGAACCTTTCGGATCGTAAACAATCGCTTGGTAAGGATCGCCGTAAGTATTAAGGAATTTTAATGCCTTTTCTCTTTCGTCTTTATAATCGACACCAACAATTTGCACGCCTTCCTTTTCAAGCTGAGTAAGATATTGATGCTCTGCAAAACAAGTTGGACACCAAGTTGCCCAGACATTCAGTAATCGTGGCGAACCTGTTTTAACGACATCTGAATTGACGACATCTTGTGCATTACTTAACGATTCCAGTTGAAATTCAGGGATCGTTTTACCGACTAAAACAGATTCCAATATTTTTGGATCGTTACCCGATGCATTTTGTTGTAACTGCACAACGAATGCGATAATCAAACCGAGAAAGATAATGAGTGGGAGTAATAATTTTTTCTTCATTTGCCTATTATTTTTTGTTTAAGATAGCTTCATTATCTATCAAATGACATAGAGTTATACTGCGTTTAATCAATTATTTGTTAATCTTGGCTAAACGTTCACCCATTTTGAGTGGTTCACCTGTTTTGAGGTAATCTTCAAAGGTGACTGTATCTTTAGGGAATAAATTAATGACTGTTGAACCTAAACGGAATGCACCCATTTCTTGACCTTTTTTCAGGTGTACTGCACTCTCACCTTCCGTCAAGTAATGGTAAACTAGCACATCCTTTGCTCTTGGCGGATTAATCACTCCCGCCCAAACAGTACTCATACTGGCTGTTATGGTTGCCCCCACAAGAATTTGTACCATTGGACCAAATTCCGTTTCAAATTCACAAATAACACGTTCATTACGAGCAAATAAATTTGGCACATGTTCCGCTAAAAATGGATTAACCGAAAATAATTCACCCGGTACATAAATCATTTTTTTCAATGTAGCATCACAAGGCATATGCACACGATGGTAATCTCTTGGTGATAGATAAGTTGTAATGAATTGACCATCTTTAAATTTCTCTGCTAATTCAAGATCATTAGCAAGTAATGTTTCAAGATTAAATTGATGCCCTTTGGCTTGTAATAGTTGATTTACTTTAATTTGCCCTAATTCACTCACACGACCATCTGCTGGTAAACAAAGTGCTTGGCTATCTTGATTAATTGGTCGCGCATGTTCTTTTAAAGGACGGATAAAGAATTCGTTAAATGTAGCATAATCATCTGGGCTTGTTTTTTCTGCTTCATCCAGATTAACCTGATACTTCTTAGCAAACATTTTAATTACAAAATGGGTTACAGCCCCTAATTCCTTTTCAGCAAACCAACCAGCTACTTGAGTGAGACCGAATTGTGGCATGATATATTGAAAAGCAATTTTTAAGCGTTGGATATAAGTAGGTGAAGTATATGATTTTAATGGCATTGAATTATCCTGTTTTCCCTTGTTGTACAGACGAAACAGTATAACAAATGCCACATAGTTTACAATCAAATAGGATTTGTTGATAAATCCTTATTTAAATAGATAATTGGATTATTTTAGAATAATACGATCACGATTTTTGTCCAATGTAGCAGGTCCAATACCTGAGACTTCGGTAATTTGTTCCACAGCTAAAAATTGTCCATTATTTTCACGATATTCCACTATCGCTTGTGCTTTTTTAGTACCAATACCTACCAACTTATCTTGAATTTCCGCAACTGTAGCAGTATTAATATTCACCACATTTGGATTTATATTTTTCTTGCTCGCTTCACTTATTGTATGTATTTCTGCTTTTGATTTGGCAATATCCAACTTTGGAGTATCTTTAGCAACGGAAACAGCTGCGTAAGAACAAAATAATAAACTTAATACATAGCGTGTGATTTTTTTCATAGATTTGGCTCCTTAATCATTGTGTTAGTGGTTATGTGAAATCACTTAATCACTCTATTTATGTAGGAGCCAATCAGCAATAATGTCATGTAATTTTCACGATCCACCTCGAAAAAATCATATGGAATAGTAAAAATTGTTACATTTATAGCAATTTTTAAATTAAATAGTGATACTTTTATTCAGAAAGAACGTGATGAATTTATAGAAATCCTTTAGAATATAAATAATTCTACTCGTGTTCATTAATATTAAATAGTTAATGAATCAATATAAGTGAAATAAAATATCAACCCTAAATTATCCATTTTAGAAGAACAACTGACTATGTTAAAAGAAAACAATCAAACTCCATCAACTACAACAGAAACCGTTACATCGAAAACTACAGGCTTTGCTTTCCCACCTGTATCAGAAAATGAAACACAGCCTCATACAGAGCAACCAGATTTAACTACAGATCCTCGCTTGACGACAAGTACACCCGAAGAATCTCTAGAAAAAGAAAATACAGCAGAACAAAATATTCCACCAACGTTAGGTGCAGAGAGAGTTATTCCACAAACGTCATCAGCAAACAATAAAAACAAACAAGTACCAAATGATGCAAAAATACCGCCTAAATACCGTCGCTTATTCATTGTGATCTTAATTATATTGGCATTATTACTTGTATTTTTCTTATTAAAACCACAAACACCAGAAACAGTGGAATCTCTACAAGATCAAGGTACAAGTTTACCAATTGAATTTCGCCCTGTTGATGAGGAAGAGGCAAGGAGAGCAGAAGAAGAAGCTAAAGCATTACAAATCACACAACAACAGCAACAAACAATTAATCGAGAAAATACTCAATTAAATGACTCATCTAACGCTCAAGAAATTACTCTAAATACTGATAATGACAATGCTATTAATACTCAAGATAAAGAATCAATATCTCAAACATCAACGGTATCAAATAGTTCAACATCAATACCGAATGATCATGTAAATGTAACACCAGCACCAGTACAAAAACCAAGTTTAGATAGTGGTAGTGTCATTTATCGTGAAGAAGCTAGCGTGCCAAGTAGAAGTTCTCAAAGAACTATTTCTCGAGGAGTAAGCCAAACAAGCCAAGCTCAAGCTAATGTAAGAAAAAGTTCTCAAACACAATCACAAACTCAACAACGAAATACACGTTCTCAACAGACAGTTCAAACAAGAAATAAATCTACTAATACTGCTGCATCGAGTACAACAACTAGTACAGCGCTGTCTCCAGAAATCGTATCAGTTAAAACACTAATTGTGCCTAAAGGTGTATCATTGATGCAAATGTTCAGAGATAATGATCTGAATATTTCTGATGTAAATGCCATGAATAAAGAAAACGATATTTTAAGCCACCTTCACGTAGGGGAAGAAATTACCGTATATTTAGATAAAAATAATCGTGTAGTTGAAATGCAAATTGCCTCTGCAGGTAGATTTGTTCGCCAAACAGATGGTAGTTATAAATATCTTGCTAATTACAAATAATCTAGTAACAATAGATAAGAGCAACTTATTCAGTTGCTCTTTTTTCTAACACACTATATAACAGGGTCTCCTTCATGCATTCGCTAAAATATAAAAACATTAGCTTATTTTTATGTTGTATTAATCTGAGTGCTTGCAGTTTAGCTATCATTGCTCCAGCTGAACAATTACAACAAAAAATAAAAATTGAGCAGAAACAAGTTCAACTACAAAATAAAATTGAATCGAGCCGACATGTTATAAAAAAACAAGTTGTTACTTCCTATCTATGTGAAAAATCTCAAAATTTAAGGATCCAAGCCACACCAGATAGAGATAATTTAATAAGAATTACATTTAATCGCATAACACATACCTTATCACCAACTGTAACAAGTAAGGGGAAACGTTATAGCAATATTCGTTGGATATGGACTGAAGATTTAAATGGCATTGGAACATTAAGCGATAATCGCAATAATATCTTAGCAACAGGTTGTGTTAAAAAAGGAGATTAATGTGAATATTCTTGTGATTGCCCCCTCCTGGGTAGGGGATATGATGATGTCTCACGCTCTATATCAACAACTTAAAATTCAATACCCAAACTCTCAAATTGATGTAATGGCACCCGACTGGAGTCGTCCATTATTGTCTCGTATGCCAGAAATCCGTCAATCGATTACAATGCCAATCGGCCATGGTAGTTTTGCCCTAGGTAAGCGGTATAATTTGGGAAAAAGTTTGCAATATCAATATGATATGGCAATTGTATTACCGAATTCACTGAAATCAGCTTTTATCCCTTTTTTTGCAAAGATCCCCTACAGACGAGGCTGGAAAGGAGAAATGCGCTACGGATTATTGAATGATATTCGTAGCAATAAGCAAGATTATCCCATGATGGTACAACGCTATTTAACCTTAGCCTATGAAAAAAGCAATATCCCAAGTGCGACAGATTTACCGATTATTTATCCAAAATTAAAAGTAAACTCAGCTGAGGTTGCTCAAAGTCGCAAACAATTTGAGACATTATTGAATAGTACCGAGAGTCGTAAAGTGATTGGTTTCTGTCCTGGTGCTGAGTTTGGTCCCGCTAAACGTTATCCTCATTATCACTATGCGAGTTTAGCGCAAATGCTCATTGAAAAAGGTTATGCAATTGAGATCTTTGGATCACAAAAAGATGCAGCAGTCGGTGAATCTATCCGTAACTTACTTCCTCAATCATTACAACAATATTGTGTGAATTTAGCAGGGAAAACTAATTTAAATCAAGCGGTTGACCTTATTTCTGAGTGTGTGGCTGTGGTAAGTAATGATTCTGGTTTAATGCACATTGCCGCTGCGCTTGATCGACCTCTTGTTGCACTTTATGGACCAACGAGTCCACAATATACACCTCCTCTATCTGATAAGGCGATTATCATTCGCTTAATTGAAGGTGGGCTTATTAAAATTCGTAAAGGGGAAGATAGCGCAGAAGGCTATCATCAAAGTTTAATTGATATTAAACCTGAATTAGTATTAGAAAAATTAGCACAACTATTACAAGATGAAAATTTGTCTAATTAAAACTTCCTCTATGGGAGATGTTATCCATACACTACCTGCATTAACTGATGCACAACAGGCTATCCCTAATTTACAAGTAGACTGGGTAGTGGAATCAGCTTTTGCTGAAATTCCTTCATGGCATTCGGCTGTAAATAAAGTGATTCCTCTTTCCTTACGAAAATGGCGAAAATCCCCCGTATCTTCAAATACAAGAAAAGAGTGGAATGCCTACAAAGCATCATTACAGTCTGAAAAATATGATGCGGTGATTGATGCACAGGGGCTTATTAAAAGTGCTTTATTTGCCACCCGGTTAGCAAATGGAGTGAAACATGGTTATAACCGCCATTCAATCCGTGAACCTCTTGCCTCACTCTTTTATGATAAAACCTATGCGATCTCTTATCAGCAACATGCAGTAGAACGTATCCGCCAACTTTTTTCCCAATCCCTTGGATACAGTATAGAATCTTCACTAGGTGATTATGGAATAGCGGATAGATTCTCCCAATATTTTGCAAAAAAAGGCGAAGAACTCACCGCTTATAAACCCTATATTATTGCTATTCATGCGACTACTCGTGCAGATAAACATTGGCCAGAAAATTATTGGGTGGAGTTATTTTCTCAGTTAATCAAAAAAGGGGTTAATATTCGCTTACCATGGGGAAATACGGAAGAAAAAGTGCGAGCTGAACGTTTTGCACAACATAATCCAGACTACATTCAAGTCTTACCTAAATTAACGCTAACTGAGTTAGCTTATCAAATTGCAAATGCGGAGAGTGTGATTTCTGTTGATACGGGTTTAAGCCACCTTACTGCAGCCTTAGATAAATCTAATATAATTTTATATGGAGCAACGGATCCGAATTTAATTGGAGCTTACGGTAAGAATCAGATTTATTTAAGTGCTAAGGGAATGGAGAATATTTTACCTAATGAAGTATTAGGCTTAATTTAATCTATCATTGATCTATTTGTAAATAAATTATTGGTATAACTTTTCATATAACATTAACAGATTCGAAAAACCAAATAGTAGAACAAATACTCTTTGTAATTCCAAGACTAGATCATCCCTGATCTTTATCTATCAAAATATATCCATATTTTTATAATACTTAATCAACGATTATCTTCCTTATGACAATTAGCTCTTACTTAATAATTTCTAAGATCCCTGCAAAATCATCACACACAAAATCAGGATTAGAGTCACTGATTGGGATGTTGTAGTTATAGCCGTAGGTTAAACCGACACTGGTACAGCCTGCATTTTTAGCGGCTAAAATGTCATTTTTAGAATCGCCGACAAAAAGGATTTCGTGTGGATATAAGCCAAATTTTCCGCATAGATAATAAAGCGGAGCTGGGTGGGGTTTAATTGCTGGGAGAGATTGTCCGCCAAGAGTCTCTGAAAAGAGATGATCGATACCGAAGGCTTTGAGTACAGGTTGAACGTGTTTGGTTGGCTTGTTTGTTACAACGGCTAAGGTATAACCTTTAGCTTTAAGGGCTTCTAAGGTCGATTTTACGTTGGGATAAAGTTTACTAATGTTACACACATTTTCGCCATAGAAAAATCCAAAGCGTTTTTTAATCTGTTCGATTTGCTCTGCTGTAAATTCCTCTGCTCGCTCTGTCCAAGCTAATCCTTTCTCAAATAGCACGTCAGCACCATTACCAATCCACGTTAGCACTAATTCTTCGGAAGCTTGAGGTAAACCCACTTCAGCAAAAGCAGAATTTAAGGAAAGGGCTAAATCAGGGAGGCTATTAACGAGTGTTCCATCGAGGTCGAAACCAATAAGTTTGAATTGTTGAGTCATCATTTATTCCTTTACAAACGGTAAGATTAGGCAATTATTTTGTAAAAAATAAATTTTTGCATAATCTTTTGTTCTCATTCCTATTTTTTGAAGGGAAACATTTTTAAGCTTGGAAAGTTTATTACTTTTTGATGTGATGGGAAATTGATTTTTAGCAGAAGATATTAAAAAAATCCCCTCTTTAGTAGAGGGGATTTGTATTTAAATCTATGACATTCGTTTTTTTCGGTAGGCGATGACTAGAATAATCAATCCGACAACCACCATTGGTAGAGAAAGTAACTGGCCACGCGTAATCAGATCATCAGGTGTATTCACATTTGGATCAATTTCTCGGAAATATTCAACGATAAAGCGGAATATGCCATAGCCTAATAGGAATAAACCAGACACTGAACCCATTGGACGAGGCTTGCGAATGAACCAGTTTAAGATAATAAATAAAACTAATCCTTCTAAAACTGCTTCATAAATTTGTGATGGATGGCGTGGTAAATAACCTCCACTTGGGAACATCATAGCCCAAGGTACATCCGTTACTCGTCCCCATAATTCACCATTAATAAAGTTACCGATACGTCCCATACCTAATCCGAACGGAATCAGTGGTGCAACAAAATCGGCTGTTTGCCAAAAGCTTCTTTTTTGGCGGTAAGAGGTAAAAATCATCATGATAATGACACCGATCAATCCACCGTGGAATGACATTCCCCCTTCCCAAATACGGAATAAATAGAGTGGATCTTGTAGGAAATAGTCAAAACTATAAAAGAAGACATCGCCAATACGTCCACCTAAAATCACGCCCCAGAAACCATTAAACAGTAACTGATCGACTTGTTCCGTTGTCCATACGCCATTAGAACTTTTTGCGCGTTTTGTACCTAGCCAATAAGCAAAGCCAAAACCTAATAAGTACATCACACCATACCAATGCAATGAAATAGGCCCAATCGAAAAGACAATCGGATCAAAATTTGGAAAAGCTAAAAATTTTTCGTTCATAGTACCTCAATATACTGTGCTATAAATTATTTTAAAAACATGTTGATTGCTATGCCGACCAATAACACGGCAAAGGCTTTTTTCAGAATAGGAACAGGTAACACATTAGCTGCACTTGCTCCTAATTTCGATGTAAAGAAAGAGGTTAATGTGATCCCCACTAAAGCGGGCAGATAAATATAACCTAATGCATATTCAGGCAAGTTGGGTAATCCCCATCCGCTGAAGATAAAACTAATCGTGCCCGCTAAGCCTAGTAATGCACCACAAAAAGATGAAGTTCCAATAGCACGTTTCATTTCAAGCCCTCTGCCATTGAGGTAAGGAACGATAAATGCGCCACCTGCAATGCCCGCCATACTTGAAATCGCCCCAATTAAAACCCCTGCAATCACGGTAGATTGAGGTGTTAAAACTTTCACTGGTTTTTCATTCTTCTTTAAAGATGAAAATAACATTTTACCGGCAAGGAAAATCACAATCACCGCAAAGATTTTAGACATTAAATCTTTTGGTAAATCTGTCACAACCAATCCAGAGACAAATACAGAAATCATTAGAGCTGGAATGAAAAACTTACTCACACTCCAATCCACATTACCTAATTTGTGATGGCGTTGTGCCGCAGAAAATGCGGTGACCACGATAGTTGAAAATGATGTACCTAACGCCATAGACATTAAATACTCAGGGGGAATATTTGCCATGGGTAATAAATAAACCAGAGCAGGCACAATAATTAATCCGCCCCCGATACCAAATAAGCCAGCAAGAAAGCCGACTAAAGCGCCTAATGCTAAGCAACTAAAAAAAATCGCACTCATGATTTTTTACCTCGATAACCTTTATTATAAGGTTTGCGAAATTCCTTTTTTCCTTGGCGAAACTCTTTTTTCTCCACAGATTGTTGAGGGCGAGATTCTTTATTTTTACCCATACTTCCCATTAAGATCTGCGCAAACTCCTTCATTACTTTACGATAAACATCCCGTTTAAATGAAACAACTTGGCGAACAGGATACCAAAAGCTCACCCACCGCCATCCATCAAATTCGGGATGCTTAGAT